>CAYZXC010000065.1:0-7180 GCA_964482275.1 uncultured Eubacteriales bacterium | reverse complement strand
CGGGTAGTGTGTTTCTTTCTTTCGTTTGCATTGTTTAATTTTCAAGGTCCTTTGCCGCCGCCGTTTTTGCGACAGCTTTGCTATAATACCACTCCATTTCCCCTTTGTCAACAGTTTTTTAAAGCTTTTTTAGCTTTTTTTGAAAATTGTCAACCTTTCACTAAAATGCTTCCGGACATGGGTGGTAAACATAGGTAATCTTGATGAAAAGCCGCCTCACCGACAACGGTTTCCCACGTGCCGCCCAACGGAATCCGCACTTCTGTTTCCGAACGGTTGACCGCACAGCGCACGGTGTCGCTCTCGCCGACTCGGTCAAACACGACCGCATCTTGTGCGGCGTACACCGGCACAAACGCCCCTTCGCAGAACGCATCCTGTGCGGCACGTACCTGACCGAGCTGACAGAACCAGTCGACCAGCGACTCGTTTTCCTGTCCCCACGGATACGGGCCTCGGTTGAACGGATCACGATAACCCTCTAAGCCGGTTTCATCACCGTAGTACAAGCAGGGAATACCCGGCAGGCAGTATTGCAGTACGGTTGCCGCCTTCAGGCGGCAGACCCCCACTTTACGTTGCTCGTCAGACAGCCGTGCTTCAGACTGCCACCGTCTGCCGCGTCCGTTCGCGGGCTCACCCGCCAGCACGGTGATCGCCCGCTCGGTGTCGTGCGTTCCGAGCGAGTTCATCAGCAACCGCGTGATTGGCGGCGGATAGTTTTCCACAACCGTCTGGATCCGGTTGAAAAAGTGCTCACCGTTTCCGTTTTTTATGAATTCCAACACCGCGGTGCGGAACGGATAATTCATCACACTGTCAAGCTGCTTGCCGAGCAGATACCGACGGCGATGACCGTAGCTCTGCTTGTTGCTGGCATCCTCCCACACCTCGCCCAGCACAAGCGCTTCCGCGTCGGTTTCTTTCACCGCACTGCGTAAGGCTTCCAGAAAACCGTCCGGCAGTTCGTCCGCCACATCCAGCCGCCAACCCGACGCACCGGCACGCAACCATTTGCGAACGATACCGTTTTCCCCCATTATATAGGTAATAAAGGAGGGATCGAGTTCATTGACCTCCGGCAACGTGTTGAAGCCCCACCAGCCGGTATACTCCTGCGGCCACTGCGTGAAACGATACCACGGAGCATACGGCGAATCCTGCGTTTGATACGCACCCGCTCCCGAATAGCGACCGTTCTTGTTGAAGTACACACTGTCTGCGCCGGTATGACTGAACACGCCGTCCAGGATCACGCGGATCCCCAACTCACGCGCGTCGTCTGACAGACGACGCAGATCCTCCTCCGTACCGAGCAACGGATCGATACGGCCGTAATCTGCGGTATCGTATCGGTGGTTGGAGTGTGACTCAAAGATCGGATTCAGATATACGCAGGTAACACCGAGCCGTTTAAGATACGGCAGTTTGCTGCGGATCCCCTCAAGGTCGCCGCCGAAGAAATCGTTGTTGCGCACCACGCCGGTTTCGTCCGGCTGCCAGCGCGGCTGTTCGCCCCAGTGATCGTGCATGATACGGTCAGCGGGGACACCCTCCTTTGGTTTGCCCGATCGGCAGAAACGGTCCGGAAAGATCTGATAAAAGACGCCGCCCGCCAACCAATCCGGTGTGTCGAGCTCTGCACCGTAGCAGGTCAACTGCCACGAATTAGCAGGCCGATCGACACAAACTGCCGACCCATCCGGCAAACACGACAGATACTGCCGCCCTCGCTCGGTATCGATCGCAAAGAAGTACCAGTAGAGATCCGGTTCGTTCGGCGTGTACCGGCAATCCCACCATTCGCGGTCGTCGCCTTCCATCCCCGCCCAGAACATGCCGTCCCACTCGTCAAGGCCGCCGTCCCGCCGACGAACCAGCCACGCACCGTGGCAGCCCCAGTCCCGCGGCAAACAAATTCGAAACAATATCTCCGTTCCTTGTTTGACCGCTCCGAATGGGTTTCGATATCGCGTATCGCGCGACGTAAACAGCTGCATCCACCGACTCTCCTTTCGACCATACTGATTAAAAGTATGCCACATTTTACACATAAAAACAAGA
Source organism: uncultured Eubacteriales bacterium (assembly GCA_964482275.1). Lineage (GTDB taxonomy): Bacteria > Bacillota > Clostridia > Oscillospirales > Acutalibacteraceae > RGIG3009. Next base: position 5,116 of record CAYZXC010000065.1, on the reverse strand, counting down.
CATCTTCGGAAATCCGCAAATTTAGGTTGAGTATTTTCGTTTTATCCTTTATAATATATAGAGCATCTCAGAACAGGAGCGTATGGATATGAAGATCTTGTGCGTCTGCACCGGCAACGTCTGCCGCAGTCCGATGCTGGAAGCAATATTGCGCCGCGAATTTGAAAAACAAGGGCTTACGGATTTTACCGTTTCGAGCGCCGGAACCATGACCGATGACGGCATGGTTCCCACCGAACACGCTATCACCGCTATGAAAGAGATCGGCCTTGATATTTCCGAACATACATCCCGCCAGGTCACACGCGCGATCGTGGAGGACACGGATATTTTCGTCGCCCTCACCACCGAGCACGGTGTGGCGTTGGCGTTTTACTACGGCGCTGATCCGGAAAAGATTTTGGTTCCCGGCGCCGGCATTCCCGACCCGTTCGGCAACCCGCTTCCGGCCTACCGCCAGTGCCGCGACCTGCTCTTGGAAACGCTGCCGCAGCTTATAGAGGATATCAAAGCGTTATGTGTGTAACCGTTATCCCGTTCACTGCCGCTCACATCCGTTCGGTTTCCGAATTGGAAACGCTCTGCTTTTCTGACCCCTGGAGCGCCGACGCGCTGGCGGAGGAGCTCAACAATCCCTGTGCGCGCTTTTTGGTCGCACTTGAAAATGACACCGTTGTCGGTTATCTCGGCTGTCACCACATCGCTGACGAGGGGTTTATCGCAAACGTAGCCGTTCACCCGGCCCATCGCCGTCAGGGCATTGGCCGCAAGCTCGTCGCCGCCGCAATCGAACAAGGACATACGCTTTCGCGCCTGACGCTTGAGGTGCGCGAATCCAATGCCGCCGCGATCACCCTATACCGATCATTAGGATTTATCAAGGACGGCACCCGTCCCCGTTTCTATACGCATCCGACCGAGGATGCCGGCATTTACAGTTATTACTATTCGAATCAGAGGTGATACTCCGTTGAACATTTTAGCACTGGAATCCTCCTGTGACGAGACCGCCGCCGCCGTTGTGCGCGACGGTCGTGAGGTGCTGTCCAACCGTGTCGCCTCCCAGATCGCGGAGCACAAATTATACGGCGGTGTCGTTCCGGAAATTGCCAGCCGCCGCCACACCGAGGCGATCAGCCTCATCACCCGACAGGCACTGGATGAAGCGAGCGTTTCCCTGAACGATATCGACGCGATCGCCGTTACCCACGCCCCCGGCTTGATCGGCGCGCTGCTGGTGGGCGTTAATTTTGCCAAAGGCCTTGCCGCGGCGGCCGATCTGCCGCTGGTGCCGGTACATCACCTGCGTTCGCATATCGCCGCCAACTATCTGGCACATCCGGAGCTCAAGCCTCCGTTTTTGTGTCTGGTGGTGTCGGGAGGTCACAGTCACATCGTCCGCGTGGAGGATTACACGAAATTCACCGTCATCGGCCGAACGCGCGATGACGCGGCCGGCGAATGCTTTGATAAAGCCGCGCGCGCCATGGGCATGCCGTATCCCGGCGGCGTCCATTTGGACAAGGCGGCAAGGTTGGGCGATCCGCAAGCATTTACGCTGCCCCGTCCCCATGTGGAGGGGTCTCCGTACGATTTCAGTTTTTCAGGCCTCAAGACCGCCGTCATCAACCTGCTACACAAAGCCGAACAACGCGGCGAAACCGTCAACACAGACGATCTGTCTGCGTCTTTCCAGCATACCGTGTGCGAAATTTTGTGTTCCCGCTTCCTTGCCGCCGCGCGTATGACCGGCGATACCACGCTGGTGCTTGCCGGTGGCGTGTCCGCCAATTCCGGCCTGCGAAGCCGTATGGGAGCGATGTGCCGCGAGCACGGCTTTCGGCTGTTTGTCCCGCCGCTTTCCTTATGCGGCGACAACGCCGCCATGGTCGGCGCACAAGGCTATTACGAGTTTTCGGCAGGCAACACCGCAGGCCCCGATCTCAATGCCTGCGCGACACTGTCCATCGAATAACGGCTGTCCCGAATGGATTTTCCATTTGGGACAAATTTTTATATATTTTTCGATTTATTCATAAAACATTCTTGAATTCCTTGCATATTTCGGCTATACTGCTATTAGTGGAAAGTTTGGATTTTTCCATCTGGAAGGAGTGTAATTACTGTCATGACAAACGCTTTGACAACAAACCCCTCCATCCTGAAATGGATCGAGGAAAAAATCGAGTTAACACAGCCCGACCGCGTTATGTGGATCGACGGCTCTGAGGAGCAGTTGGAAGAGCTGCGCGCCGAAGGCTGCAGCACCGGCGAGTTGTATAAACTCAACGAGGAAAAGCTGCCCGGCTGCTATCTGCATCTGTCCGCTGTGAACGACGTCGCCCGTGTGGAGGGCAGAACCTTTATCTGCTCTGAAAAAGAGGAAGACGCCGGCCCCACCAACCACTGGATGGCACCCGACGAAGCTTACAAAATGCTGTATAACATCGCTCGTGGCGCGTATAAGGGCCGCACGATGTATATCATCCCCTATTCCATGGGCCCTGTCGGTTCCCCGTTTGCCAAATACGGCATCGAGCTGACCGACTCCATCTACGTCGTCATCAGCATGGCGATCATGACCCGCATGGGTAAGGACGTGTACGCGGCGCTGGGCGACAGCGACGACTGGATCCGCGGTCTGCACTGCAAGTGCGATATTGACGAGGAAAAGCGGTATATCTGCCACTTCCCGCAGGACAACACCATCATCTCGGTTAACTCCGGCTACGGCGGAAACGTGCTGCTCGGCAAAAAGTGCTTTGCCCTGCGTATCGCGTCTAACCTCGGCCGCCAAGAGGGCTGGATGGCTGAGCACATGCTCATCCTCGGTGTTGAGAAACCGAACGGCGAGATCACCTATATTGCGGCGGCGTTCCCGTCTGCTTGCGGTAAGACCAACCTGGCGATGCTCATTCCGCCGGAGCTGTACCGCGAAAAGGGCTACAAGGTCTGGTGCGTCGGTGACGATATTGCCTGGATGCGTGTCGGCGAGGATGGCCGCCTGTGGGCTTGCAATCCGGAGAACGGCTTCTTCGGCGTTGCTCCCGGTACCAGCATGAAATCCAACCCCAACGCGCTGATCTCCACCAAGAAGAACGCGATCTTCACCAACGTGGTGCATAACCTTGACGATAACACCGTGTGGTGGGAGAGCATGGATAAGAACCCGCCCAAGAACGCGAAGAACTGGAAGGGCGAGATGTGGGATTGCACCGACGGTTCGAAGGGTGCGCATCCGAACTCCCGCTTCACCGCTCCCGCACAGAACTGTCCCTGCCTGTCCTCTGAGTTTGACTCTCCGGCAGGCGTGCCGATCTCCGCGATCGTGTTCGGCGGCCGCCGCGCCAAGACCGCTCCGCTGGTCTATCAGTCCCGCAGCTGGGACCACGGCGTGTTCGTAGGCTCGATCGTTGCCTCTGAAACCACCGCTGCCGCCACCGGCGCTGTGGGTGTTGTCCGCCGCGATCCCATGGCGATGCTGCCGTTCTGCGGCTACCACATGGGTGACTATTGGAAGCACTGGATCGAGATGGGCAAGATGCTCGGCGATAAGGCTCCCAAGATCTTTAACGTCAACTGGTTCCGCACCGACGACGACGGCAACTTCCTGTGGCCCGGCTTCGGCGACAACCTGCGTGTTCTTGAGTGGATCATCAACCGTTGTGAGGGCAAGGTCGACGCCAACGAGACGGCGATCGGCTACGTCCCGAACGCCGGCGACATCAACATCGAGGGCTTAGAAGACTTTAACCGCGCCACGCTCGAATCCATCCTGGAAGTCGACAAAGCGTTGTGGGCTGAAGAGGCTAACGGTATTGAAGAATTCTACGGCAAGTTTGGCGACAAACTGCCCGGCGAACTCAAAGCTGAGCTTAACACTCTGAAAGCAAACTTGAAGTAAGTTAAAAATCCCGCGCTTGCCCACGGTTTCGGAAAACAGTTAAAGCCAAGTTGCATCTTGCAGCTTGGCTTTTTCGTTGTTATCCGCACTACATAGCAAAATGCTATGTATAGAAGTGCCCCTTTATTTGTTCCGCAAATTGAAGCAGATCTATTTGAAATTGTTGTCAATATATTCCATGAATGCTTTTCTCCTTACTTGATCTTTGTTGCCAATATACCAGTCCAATGCCTCTTGCAGACCATCTTGCATTTGCTTTACATTTTTCATCAGTTCGTATTGCTTTGAAACATCAAGATAGTACTCATAGTCATAGAAGCTGAAATAATTTCTTTGTTCAATATTTTCATAAACATTTTGAAATTCAACTTCTTTTCCAACAACTCGATAGCAGAGTTCTACCCACTCACGGATGGATATTGTTTCTTTATTCCCCACATTAAAAATATGTTGCAGTGGTTTGACTTCCAACAGGACATCTATAAATCTGCATAAATCATGAACATGGAAAAACTGTAATTGCATATTGCCACCTTTGGGCAGATAAAACTTTCTATCTGCTAAGGCACAGTCAAAAACGAACGCCTCTCTATATACGTTGTTCATTGGACCATACAAATACGGAGGCCTAAGGATATATGCATTGGGATTTCTTTTCAACAAAGCATATTCTGCTTCTATTTTATCGGTTCCATATTTACCCCAATACTTATTCCTACCTAAGGCACTATCTTCTTTAAATGGCTGTAATTCGTACTCAGGGTATACTGCACTCGAACTGATTAGAATATAATTCTTATAGTCCTGCAAAGCATCCAATAACAGTTCCACATCATTTGCATTATATGCTGTATCAATAACCATATCAAAATTAAATGCGCGAAGAGTTTCACCAAGATTGTGCCTATCTGCTTGAATGAGGGTTACACCCTTAGATTGTTTTCTGGTATTCCTATTAAGCACATATACTTCATATCCCTTTGCCGCATAATACTCAGCAACATATCTGCTTACAAAAACTGTTCCGCCTGTTACAAGCACTTTCTTTATTCTATCCGCCTTCCTCTTTAGTGATCTGTTTGATTTCCATCCCATAAGATTAGAATAAGCAAGAGTAGATCACAGCAAGCCTACTGTTGCCTGTTGGAACGGGGTGGGCAAGGTGCCGTCCGATTGCTTGATGGGTTTGCGAAGGTCTTTGTTGCGACCTTT
>CAYZXC010000064.1:0-7242 GCA_964482275.1 uncultured Eubacteriales bacterium | reverse complement strand
CGTCTGCGTGAGGCGGCGGAAAAGACCAAGATCGAGCTGTCCGGCGGCATGACAAGTAATATCAATCTGCCCTTTATCACGGCAGACGCTACCGGTCCGAAGCATCTGGATATGACGCTCAGCCGTGCAGACTTTAACCGCCTGACCGCAGATCTGGTCGATGCGACCATGCAGCCGGTCAGACAGGCGCTGTCCGACAGCGGTCTGTCGGCTTCTGATATTGACAAGGTACTGCTTGTCGGCGGTTCCACCCGTATTCCCGCGGTGCAGGAAGCGGTGCAGAAATTCATGGGCAAGGAGCCCTTCAAGGGCATCAATCCCGACGAGTGTGTCGCGATGGGCGCGGCGCTGCAGGCGGGCGTTCTCGGCGGCGAGGTCAAGGGCCTGTTACTGCTTGACGTTACCCCGCTGTCGCTCGGCGTGGAGACCATGGGCGGTGTGATGACCCGCGTGATCGAGCGTAACACCACCATCCCGACCAAGAAATCGCAGATCTTCTCCACGGCACAGGATAATCAGCCGTCGGTTGAGGTTCACGTACTGCAGGGCGAGCGTGAATTCGCCCGCGACAATAAGACACTGGGTATGTTCCATCTGGATGGGATTGCTCCCGCACGCCGCGGTGTGCCGCAGATCGAGGTCACTTTCGACATTGATGCCAACGGTATCGTAAACGTCAGCGCCAAGGATCTGGGCACCGGCAAGGAGCAGGCGATCACCATTACCTCCAACACCAATATGTCTAAGGAGGATGTGGAAAAGGCTGTTCGCGAGGCGGAGCAATACGCTGAAGAAGACAAGAAGAAGCGCGAGACTGTCGAGCTGCGTAACGGTGCCGATCAAGCGGTGTACCAGTGTGAAAAAGCCATTGAGGAGCTCGGCGACAAATTAGAGGAAGCGGACAAGACCGAGCTGCAGGCCAAGATCGACGCGCTCAAAGAGGCCCTGAAGGGTGAGAGCGACGACGCGATCAAGGCGGCGCAAGAGGATCTCATGAAGAAATTCTACGAGGTTTCCGAAAAGGTGTATAAGGCCGCGGCCCCCGCAGAGGGTGCAGCACCCGCTGACGACGGCACGGTACCGCCGGACGCCGGTGAAGGCTACTACGACGGCGAGGTTCATTAATCAACGATCAGTCGGGCCGTACGGCCCGACTGATTTCTATCGGAGTGTAATATATGGCAGGGGAAAAACGCGATTATTATGAAGTGCTCGGCGTGCAAAAGGGCGCGTCGGAGGACGAGATAAAAAAAGCTTATCGCAAAATGGCGAAGCAATACCACCCTGATCTGCATCCGGGCGACAAGCAGGCGGAGGCGTCCTTCAAAGAGGTCAACGAGGCCTATGAGGTGTTGTCGGATGCGGATAAGAAAGCACGCTATGACCAGTTCGGTCACGCCGGCGTCGACCCGAATTTCGGTGCCGGCGGCGGTGGCGGTTACGGCGGCTGGGGCGGTGCCGTGGATTTCGATTTCGGCGACCTGTTCTCCTCCTTCTTCGGCGGAGGCGGTGGAGGGCGTGCAAACCCGAACGCACCCCGACGCGGCAGCAATGTCGGCGCATCGGTCATTTTATCGTTTGAGGAAGCCGCGTTCGGCTGTAAAAAGCAGGTGGATGTCCGCGTGATCGAGACCTGCCGCACTTGTGGCGGTTCGGGTGCGGCAAAGGGTACGTCTGCCGCAACTTGTCCGGTATGTCGCGGAACGGGGCAGGAGGCGCGGCAACAGCGTACACCGTTTGGCGTCATACAGACGCAAACCGTGTGCTCGCGGTGTCAAGGAAAGGGAAAAATTATCGAAACGCCCTGTCCGGATTGCCGCGGAGGCGGCCAGGTGCGGGTGACCACCAAGGTGGGGGTCAACATTCCTGCCGGTATTGACGACGGCCAGATCTTAACCGTACGCGGCAAGGGCAACAGCGGGTTAAACGGCGGGCCTGCCGGCGATCTGGAGGTCCAGGTGTCGGTTCGGCCGCATCCGATCTTTGAACGCGAGGAATACAATTTGCTGTGTGAATTGCCGCTCACGTTCTCGCAGTTGGCACTCGGCGCCGAGATCGAGATCCCTACGTTGGAGGGGAAAGCACCGTATACCGTCAAGGAGGGCACGCAGCCCGGTGAGATTATTCGATTGCGCGGCAAGGGGATTTCCTATGTTAACGGGCGCGGCAAGGGCGATCTGATCGCGCGGATCACGGTCGAGGTGCCGAGAAGCCTTTCGGCGAAGCAAAAGGAGCTGCTGGGAGCATTTGAAGAGTCGCTCGGCGAAAAGAATTATCAAAAGCGCAAAACCTTTTTTGATAAGGTAAAGGATATCTTCAACTAACCGTTGCGTTTTTCGGTGTTTGTTGGTATACTGGAAAATGACGGGGGGTGACGACAGCGTGAAAAACAATAAAAACATCGCTCAGTGGGTCACATTGTTCCTATTGGGTCTGGCGTTGATTGTTGTGTATAAGGCGTTTGACAGTCTGGGATGGATCTGGAACGTTTTCCTGCGGTTGCTTTCCATTTTGACGCCGTTTGTAGCCGGATTTATTGTTGCCTTTCTTCTGTTTGCGCCGGTTAACCGAATCGACGGATTTTTCCGAAAACGAAAAGCAAGGTTCTTCCGGAAGGCGGCACGGCCGCTATCGGTGCTGATCGTGTATCTTTTAGCACTTGGCGCGGTCGTTGGCTTGGTCTATATTGTGATTCCGGCATTGGTTGCCGCACTGAAGGATTTTATTGCCAACGTTCCCGCCTACTATACGAACGTTATGTCGTTTTTGGGACAATACACGCAACCGGGCGGTTTGCTGGAGAATTTCGATATTCAAGGCAAGATCAACGAATTGTACGGCTTTGTGCAGCAATATCTGACGGTAGAGCGTATTCTCGGCTATGTGAGTAGTATCAGCCAGGTGACCTCCTCGGTCGTGGACGGCGTGATGGCGATCATCGTATCGGTCTACATGCTGCTCGGCAGAGAATCGTTGGTGTCGGCGAGCAAATCGGTGCTGGGGCTGATCTTTAAGCCGCGTACCCTACAGTCGTTGTCGCTGTACGGGCATAAAACGGCGCGTATTTTCTATAACTACATCTACAGTCAGTTGCTGGATGCTTTGGTTGTCGGCGTACTGGCGACCATCGGCTTTTTGCTGGCACGGATGCCCAATGCGCCGGTGTTCGGTATGTTGCTGGGGATTATGAATATGGTGCCGTACTTCGGCGCCTTGATCGGCGGTGTGCTGAGCGTGCTCATTATGCTGCTGTCCGGCAATTTGTACGGTGCGCTGTTTATTGCGATCTATATTATCGTGATGCAGCAGATCGACGCGAACATCATTCAGCCGCGGATCATCGGCGACAACGTCGGGATCCGACCCATCTATGTGTTGCTCGGCATCACGGTGTTTGGCGGGCTGTTCGGGTTCTGGGGCATCTTCCTCGGAGCACCGTGTATGGCGGTCGTTCAAATGCTGCTTACGGATTATATCCGGTACCGCAATTCGGCATCGCTTCCCGATGCCGGTCAATCCGATAAATAAGCCGAGAGCGGGGAATCGTACAACGATCCCCCGCTCTTTTTATATGTTCATCAGAAGCTCGGTGGTAAGCTGCTCGTAGCGCTGCCAATCCATGGCGGCAGCGCTGTATTGCTCCAATCTGTCGTGTACGGCCTTTGCTTGTGCCGACAACGCGGTTGCCTCTTGAAGCAGCTCCGCAGCGGCGCGGCGCTGAAACGAAAGCAGGCCGCGGCGACGGCGCAGTTGTTCCGTATCCAGAAAGCGGGAGGCGTGGATACGCCGGAAGATCGGAAAATCCACCTTGTGAAAGCTGTTGGAGGTGGTGAAAGCGAGACCGAGCTCCGGTAGAAGCAGGTGCTCAGGCCCTTCATCGGGAAACAGCGGACAGGGACACGCAATGCAGCGTTTACCGTCGGCGGCCGCTGCTCGTTCCAGCTCGGATAACAGCAGGGCGGCCGCCGCACCCTGTTCGTCCTCGATCGCATAAATGCGTGGGCAGAGTGCTTGCAGAGTGTCGTAGAAGGTGGTCCATCCGTCCGGTGTAAAGGCGCTTAAAAATCGGAGCTCACACTCGATCGGCTCGCTGTCGGCCGTACCCGTTTGCCATTCGGAGACGGCAAGGCGGTGCGCGAAGCGACAAACCTTTTCGCGGTCCAGACTCTCACCTTCTATGTGGCGGCTTTCGCCGAGTAAGGACGCCGCGGCGCGCAGATATCCGCGGCAGCGGCGGTGTAGCGCACGGTTTTGGTCTGTCAGTTCGATGATGGCGGAGGTTTTCTCGCGCAGGCTGTCACTCATGCACAGCGACAGTGGGACGATCTGTTCTACGGCGCCCCAGTACGCCGGTTCCACACTGTGCGGGGCGGTTCCGTCGATAAGAAAAAGCCGCCTGGCCGGAAAACGCACCGCGTCCAGTGAGTCGGGGTCGGAGGAGCAGCAAAATACCTCTGCTTCTTCGCCGGCCGCCGTGAGCTGCTCGTATACACGCCGCAGGAGGGTGGATTTTCCCGTCCCCGCGCCGCTTTTGAGAATATACACCCGCCAGCCGTCGGGCTTATACAGCGTTTTCGTCGTGCCGACAAAGCCTGTGGGGGTGTTACTGCCTAAGAAGAACCGTACCGGTGCTCGGAAGGATGACATACTACCACTCCTTTGCGTATTGCCACACTACTATTCACAATACGCAAGGACATCTGTTTTGGTTACGGTTTTCGGTACAGATCGGCACTGCCTTCGCGGATACCTTCGCGACGCAGTACACAGCGAAGGGTGGAGAAGAAAATATAGCAGTCCAATAAAAAGGTGCAGTTGGCGGCGTATTCCGCGTCGTACTGCGCTTTGATCCGTGGTGTCAACTCATCGCGGCCGCGGATCTGCGCGAGCCCTGTGATGCCCGGACGCACGGTATCCGCGCCGTAGCGGCGGCGCAGACGAAGCAGGTAGCTTTCCGACGGGATCACCGGCCGTGGGCCGACGAAGCTCATGTCCCCTTTAAGCACGTTAAACAGCTGCGGCAGTTCGTCAAGACTGGTTTGGCGCAAAAAGCGGCCGACCGGCGTAATATACCGATGGGGGAGCTGTAGCTGTGCTGTCGCGACGTTTGCGGGGGCGGCGGTCAGCATCGTCCGGAATTTATAGATGACGAACGGGCGACCGTTTCTTCCGGAACGTACCTGCCGGAAAATCACAGGGCCGTCGGAATCAATGCGGATCACCAGCGCGACCGTCGCAAAAACAGGTGCGAAGGCGACCAGCAGAAGCAGCGACAGCACGATATCCAATACGCGTTTGAAACCGATATACACACCATGTTCTCCTCTTCAAAATCGAGTCACCGTTAGTATACCCTAAACGCTTAAATTGACGGCGGGATCAGATGGCTAAACATGAAAAATTTGCCGATAAACAATAAAAAATTAAAAAAATACGGTTTTTCACAGCAAAAAAACCCCCTTTTTTTAGTACAAATTAGACAAAAATGGGCTGTGTTGCTTGTGCAAAATCGGTCGGCTATACAGACTTTTTTTCGTTCATCGAAAAAGGCTTGATTTTTGAAATCGGGAATAGTATAATTCATTCGACAACCGAGAGAACGGTTGGATCCCCTGTTTGTTGAGCACACACCATTGTCAGTCAGTAAGAAAAGGAGGAGACCATTATGCGTGAAGTCGTTGCTCTGCAATCTCATACAAACAACGCCCAAAGCGCCGGTGGCTATTCTTCGTTTAAGCGTTGCTTGGATGTCCTGTTTTCGCTTATGTTTATCATTGCCCTGTCGCCTGTGATGTTGATCGTTGCGATCCTTGCCGCGATCGACACCAAGGGCTCTCCGATCTTCGTGCAGGAGCGCATGGGACGCTTTGATACCCCGTTTAAAATTTATAAATTCCGCACCATGAGTGTGCAGGCTCCCGCGAATGTTGCCACACATAAGCTGGAGAACCCGGAAAAGTATATCTCTCGTGTTGGCCAGTTGCTTCGCCGTATGAGCTTGGACGAGCTCCCGCAGCTGTTTAACGTGCTTAAAGGCGATATGAGCTTCGTGGGACCGCGTCCGGTCGTGCTGTCAGAGCGCGATCTGCTCCGTCTGCGCCATCGCAACGGTGCCAGCCGTGTCCGTCCGGGTATCACCGGTTTGGCACAGGTCAGCGGCCGCGACACCGTGACCATTGCGGAAAAAGCGCGCTTGGACAGCGAGTATGCAAAGACCTGCTCGTTGAAAGCGGACATGTCCATCTTGGTGAAGACCGCTATGCAGGTCATTCATTCCGAGGGCATCGTCGAGGGTGCTAACGCTGAGATCAGCGCGACACCGGCCAAGACCAGACATTCCGCATAAATGATTGCAAAGCGGATACAATAGAATAGGATCATTACGGGGTTCGCTGCGAGCGAACCCCGTTCTCAGCATATTAGGAGGGTTTATCATGAGTGAATGTACACACGATTGCAGTTCTTGCTCGCAGAACTGCGGTGAACGTCAGAAAGACCTGCACGCCAAACTCAACGAGTTTAGCAGCGTTAAAAAGGTCGTGGCGGTCAGCAGCGGCAAAGGCGGTGTCGGAAAATCCTCCGTCACTTGTTTGCTTGCTGTCATGATGGCACGCCGCGGCTACAAGGTCGGTGTGCTGGATGCGGATATCACCGGCCCGTCGATTCCGCGTGCTTTCGGATTGACTCAGAAGGCACAGGGCGCCGATATCGGGATCCTGCCGGCGGAAACGCATATGAACATTAAGGTAATGTCCATCAACCTGTTGTTAGAGGATGAAACGCAGCCGGTCGTGTGGCGCGGCCCCGTGCTTGCCGGTGCGGTCACACAGTTCTGGACGGACGTTGTGTGGGGCGATCTGGACGTGCTGTTTATCGACATGCCTCCCGGAACCGGTGACGTGCCGTTAACGGTGTATCAAAGCTTGCCGGTCGATGCAACGGTTGTCGTGTCTACACCGCAATCGCTCGTGCAGATGGTGGTCGGCAAGGCCAAGACGATGGCGGACCTCTTAAACATCCCGGTGATCGGTATGGTAGAGAATATGAGTTATCTGCGTTGCCCGGATTGCGGTAAGCAGATCACCTTGTTCGGCGAGGAAAACGGACTGGATCAGGCGGCACAGCAGATGAACATTCCGCTTCTTGCGAAGCTCCCGATGGATGCACAGGTATCCCGCTTGTGTGATGAGGGTGAGATCGAACGCGTGGTATGTGATGAGATCGCACCTGCGGTGGATGCCG
>CAYZXC010000063.1:0-7359 GCA_964482275.1 uncultured Eubacteriales bacterium | reverse complement strand
GCTTTTTGTTCAACAGCGTCTAACAGTATACCAAAATCTTTGAAGATTTGCAACTGTGAATCGCCGTCGGTATCCTTCAAAATATCATGAAGCAGACCGGCTATCCGCGCTTTTTCGGGATCAGCGCCGTATTTTTCTGCCAAATGCTGTGCCTGTCTGGCAACCGCGAGCGAATGTTCAAAGCGACGCGGGGTGAGCCTGCCGCGAATGATATCAATGTACTGCTCCTCTTCGTTCATATACTGACGTTTTTGCGTGTACAGCTGATGCGTGGCAATGTATGCCGCGACCTCCGACGGCACCTCATCGCTCAGTGCCTCACCGTTTTGCAGCCGCTCACGGATTTCGGTAGACGACCACGCGGGCACGGTAAACTCTGCCACCGCGCAGCGCGCGCCCTGTGCTTCCAACACCTTTGCATACTCACGTAAGCAGGCGGCATCCGTGTCATCGCGCGGAGCGGCACACAGCGTTGCCAATCGGGCAATATCCGCAAAGCGGTGCCAGGTGCCAAGTGTCAAAAACATATCCGCACCGGTCAGCAAATACAGCTCCGCATCCGGATATTGCTGATGCAGCTCCTCCAACGTGAGGATGGTAAAGCTTGCTCCGCGGCGGTTGATCTCCAGATCGGACACCGCCAGCTCCTCATACGGCGCACACGCCAAGCGACACATTGCCAGCCGATCGACGGCGGGTGCCATGTCACTTTTCAGCTTGTGCGGCGGAATAAAGGTCGGCATCACGATCACCCTGTCCAGTGACAGCAGCGCGGCGAATTCGCGCGCCAACTCAATATGGCCGTTGTGGATCGGGTCAAAGGTTCCGCCGAACAAAGCAATACGCTTGTGCATCCTTACTTTTTCCTTTCTTTCGGAAGTGTGATCTGCGGTGCTTCGTCATTACGGCGATACAGCACAAAGACGCGGCCGATCACCTGCACGACCTCGGCACCGACTGCGGCGGCAATGCTTTCTGCCGCCTCGCGCGCCGTTTCGGGCGCGGTTTCCAGCGCCTTACCCTTGATGAGTTCACGGGCGGTCAGCGCATCGTCCGCCTGCTTGCAAACGGTATCCGAAACGCCGCCCTTGCCGACGTGTACGATGGCTTCGAGCGGGTTTGCAAGTCCGCGCAGATACGCGCGTTGTTTACTGGTCATAATCCTAACTCTCCCTTAAGTATATCGCGAAACGCCCGCAGCGCGTTGCCGCGGTGACTGATCTTATCCTTTTCCTCAGCGGTCATTTCGGCAACCGTCTGATCCCCCACCAAAAACAAGGGGTCATAGCCAAAACCGCCGTTGCCGCGTTCCTCGGTGCCGATGACACCGTGCATCTTGCCCTCCGCCGTGATCGGCGCGCGTCCGTCCGGAAACACACAGCAGATAGCACACGCATAGTGCGCCGTCCGTTTCTCAGACGGCACGCCGTCCAACTCCGAAAGCAGCAAGCGATTGCGGCCTTTATCGTCTAAGCCCTCGCCGCCGTAGCGGGCGGAATAGACACCGGGCCCGCCGTTTAAAGCATCCACCACGATACCGGAATCATCCGCGATGGCGGGCAATCCCGTAAATTCACAGGCAGACGCCGCCTTTAAGTAGGCGTTTTCCGCAAAGGTCGTGCCGGTCTCGTCCACCTCAGGCAGCTCAATGCCGAGGTCACGGTCGGTCACCGCTTCAATGCCGAGCGGCTGCAGAATACGGGACATCTCAATGATCTTATCTTTATTGTGTGTCGCCATAATGTAGCGCATACTTATCCCCCAAACAAACCGTCGGCGAAGGCTTTGGCATCAAACGGTTGCAGATCGTCGATCCCCTCGCCCACACCGATGAATTTCACCGGAATACCCAGTTCTTCACGGATGGTGAGTACCACGCCGCCGCGCGCCGTGCCGTCCAGTTTCGTCAGCACAATACCGGTAATGCCGGCGGCCTCGCGAAACTCGCGCGCTTGGTTGACCGCGTTTTGACCGGTGGTCGCATCCAGTACCAGCAGTACCTCACAGCACGCCTCCGGCAACTCGCGGTCGATGACACGGCGGATCTTGCCGAGCTCATCCATCAAATTTTTCTTGTTATGCAAACGGCCGGCGGTATCACAGATCACAACGTCCGCTCCGCGCGCTTTGGCGGCGGAAATGGTATCGAACACCACCGCCGCGGGATCGGCGTTTTGCGAATGCTTCACAATGTCCACACCGGCACGCTGAGCCCAGATCTCCAGCTGCTCGATCGCCGCGGCACGGAAGGTGTCGGCGGCACCTAAGATCACCTGTTTCCCCTGCGCTTTGAGCTGTGCGGCAAGCTTGCCGATGGACGTCGTCTTACCGACACCGTTGACACCGATAACCAACAGCACCGTCGGCTTGCTATAAAGCTTCAGCTCCGAATCGCCCGCGATCATTTCCTGCACGATCTCTTTTAAGAGATCGCGGATAACCGCGGGATCGGTCACGCCCTGTTCCTTCACACGGGCGCGCAGCTGCTCACACATCGCTCCGGCGGTGGCAACACCCACGTCACCCGCAATGAGGATCTCCTCAAGCTCCTCAAACAGTTCCTCGTCGATACGGGTAAAGGAGTGCAGCATACTGCTCACGGTTCCCATCAGGGATTCGCGCGTTTTCCGCAGCCCTTCACCGATCTTGTTAAATAAACCCATCGCTGTACTCCTTTTTACTGTGCGTTGCCTGTGATACCAAGCTTCGCCTCGACCTCGCTGGCGCGCAGCTCAAGTAGCTTGGAGATACCCTGCTCCTGCATCGTTACACCGTACAGCACGTCGGCTTCCTCCATCGTGCCGCGGCGGTGCGTGATGACGATAAACTGTGTCTTGTCACACATCCGGCGCAAGTACTGCGCATAGCGATCGACGTTGACGTCGTCCAGAGCGGCCTCCACCTCGTCCAGCACGCAGAACGGAGACGGTGTGACCTTCAAGATCGCGAACAGCAGTGCGGTTGCAACCAACGATTTTTCACCGCCGGACAGTGCATCCATATTGAGAATGACCTTTCCGGGCGGCTGTGCGTGCATCTCGATGCCGGAATGCAAAATATCCTGCGGGTCGGTGAGCACGAGCTCCGCTTTACCGCCTCCGAACAGGTCGTTGAACACGGCCCCGAAATGCTCGTTGATCTGATTGAACCGCTCAACGAACATATCACGCATACGCACGGTGAGGTCACCGATGAGCTTTAACAGCTCCTCGCGCGATACCTCAACGTCGTTTACCTGCGCGCTCAAGAACTCGTAGCGCTCGCTGACTTCCTTGTATTCCTCCACCGCGTCGACGTTGACACTGCCGAGCGCGCGAATCTTGTTTTTCAGTTCGGTCAGGCGGCGGGTCGCTTCGGCCATATCGTCGATCGGCTTCGCACTCGCCTCGGCCTCGCTGAGTGTCAATTCATATTCTTCGTACAGACGGCTGACGATATCCTCAGTTTCCTTTTGTGCCGCCGCACATTTTTCTTCCAATCGCGTCATATCGCGGCCGACGCGTTCACGCTCGTCCGCCTTATCACGGCTGAGCTGGCGAAGTGCCGTCTGCTGTGCCTCGCCCTGCATGCGCTGCTCGGACAAGGAGCCGATATTCACAGTCGCCTCTTTCGCCTGCGTACGCAGTTCTTCAGCACGCTGCAACAGCAACAACGCCTGCGCTTCCAGCTGCTCGTTCTGACGGCCAAATTCCGCGATCTGCTCCTCCATCAACCGGCGTGCACCGCTCTGATCCGCCTGGCGCGTCTGCAGCTCGGCAATCGCTTCCTCGATACCCTCGATCTCCTTGGCGTAAGCCACCACGGCAAGCTTTTGATCGCCGATGCGGTTCGACAGCTCCTCGCGGTCCTCCGACAGCTTTTGACGGCCGCCGTCCAGCGAGGCCAGTTCTTGTTCGATCGCATCCTTCTGTGACAAAACCGTGGCGCTCTCGTCGGTCGCATCGCTCATCGCGGTGCGGCAGGCCTCGGCGCGCCGATTGAGTTCCTCGATCTCACGGGTGCACTCCTGCACCGCGGTGGCGCAGGTGGCCTCCCACTCGGCCAAGCGGGTAAGCTCACCCTCCAAGCGGATCTTATCCTCCTGCGCGGTGGACAGCTCGCCCTGTGTGCCGAGCACCTCCGCTTGGGAAGCGGCCGCCTCCTGTTGCAGAGTTTTCTGGGCAACCTGCGCCTGCTCGGCTTTATCCTGCAATTTTTTGAGGTCACCCTTCAGACGCTCGATCTCACTGCGGCGCGAAAGGAGTCCCGCGCCCTTGACGTGCGAACCGCCGGTCAGTGAACCGCCGGCATTGACGACCTGTCCGTCCAGCGTCACCACGCGGAAACGGTATTTGAATTTCCGTGCGATCGCGACTGCATAGTCCAGATCTTCTACGACCGCCACGTGACCGAGCAGGTTGCGCGCGATCTGCTCGTATTCGGCATCTACCTCGATCAGCGACGATGCCAAGCCCACGAAGCCCGCTTCATCCTCCAGCGAGGGCTCGTTAAGAAGCGTGCCTTTGATGGATTGGATCGGCAAGAAGGTCGCACGACCGCCCTTGGTATCTCTCAAATACGCGATGCCGCGTTTGGCATCCTCCTCGCGGTCACACACGATGTTCTGTGCGGCAGCACCCAATGCGGTCTCGACCGCCAAGGCGTATTTCGCTTGCGCGTGGATCAAACGGGACACCGGCCCACGAATACCGCGCAGCTCGCCACGCTCCGCTTGCTTGACAACGCTCTTAACGCTGTGCGAGAAGCCCTCTAAGCTGCGCTCCATTTCCTCCAACATCCGAATACGGCGTTGCTTTTCTTCCACGTCCAGATTCAAACGGTCCGCATCCTGTTTAGCGGTCTCCAGCTTGGCAAGACGCGCGTTATACCGCATCTCGTACCCGCGCAGGGTGTTTTGCAGTTCCTCGATCTTATCGCATAATACGCGGTAATCCGCCTCGCACGCCCCGTGCTCCTTGTGTGCCTCGTCGCGCTGCTCGGTACGCTGGGAAAGCGCCGCCGTCACCTGCGATACGCGCAGGGTGATCTCGGTCAGCGAGGATTCGTTGGTCACGGTCTTCACGCGGATATCCGACAGCTGTGCCGCAAACTCTGCCGCCTTGCGGTTAAGCTCCTCGATCTGACCGGAGACCTCCTCGTTACTGCGCAGCAACGCTTCCCATTGCTCGGTCAGCTCCATCTGCAGACGCTCCGCCTCAGCGATCTCGCGCTCCTTCGCGGCGATCTCCTCGCGGCGCTGTGCGATGGTTTCATCTATTTTCTTGTTGCCCTGCTCCGTCTGGTCAATTTCGCCGCGGATACGGGCGATGTTTTCCTCGTTATGTGCAATGTCGTTGCGCACCAAGTTCGCGTTGCCCTCGCACCGGACAGCCTCCTCCTCCAGCTGACCGGATTCGGTGCGCAGACGCTCCATCTCAGCGGACAAAGCGCGACCCGATTCGGCAAGCGCCTCCAACTGGTTTTCGGCATCCTCGATCGCCGTGCCCGTTGCCTCGTATTGCGTGCGGGCCAGCTCCAATTTGGCGTCCATATCACGCAGGATCTCGCGGGAATGTGCCATGGTGTTCAGCCACACGCCGATCTCCAGTTCCTTTTTTTCGGACGCGTAGGTCAAATATTTCTTTGCCTTTTCCGACTGGATCTTCAGCGGGCCGACGCGCTCCTCCAGCTCCTGCAGGATATCGCGCAGGCGCAACAGGTTGTCCTCGGCGGATTTCAAGCGACGCTCCGCCTCGTTCTTGCGGTAGCGGTATTTGGCGATACCCGCCGCTTCCTCAAAGATCTCGCGGCGCTCCTCCGACTTGGACGATACGATCGCGTCGATCTTGCCCTGCCCAACCATCGAATAGCCGTCACGGCCAAGACCCGTATCCATAAACAACAGCTGAATATCCTTGAGTCGGACGGTGGCGTTGTTGAGCAAATATTCACTCTCACCCGAACGGTAATACCGACGGGTGACCTTTACATCATTCGAATCAAAATCCAGGATGCGCTCGGTATTGTCGATGACGAGCGACACCTCCGCAAAGCCGGTCGCCTTGCGCTTGGAGGTGCCGTTGAAAATGACATCCTCCATTTTGGAGCCGCGCAGCGTCTTGCTGGACTGCTCGCCCAGCACCCAACGCACCGCGTCACTGATATTGGATTTACCGCTTCCGTTGGGGCCCACGACCGCCGTGATACCGGTGCCGAACGACAGCACCGTTTTATCCGGAAACGATTTGAATCCCTGTATTTCTAAGGCTTTCAGGATCATATTCTGACTTCCTCTCCCTTGATCTCGCCGTATGCGATCTCGCTATCAGCAACGACCTTTACCGTGTATCCATCTTTCATAAACGCGATAAGATTTTCCCGCCGATGCCCCACCATACGGGACACACACGAGGGATTTACCGCCAAAATCACATTCGTTTTTTTGGATTTTTCAAGAATTTTTTGCGCTTTTTTGAAAAAAATGCGGCTTTCACACAGTTCTCGGAACGCGGGATGCCACGGTCCGGCGATACAATGCCGCATCATGTCCTCCTCCGCGTGCAATCCCAACCGAATGACCGGAATCCCCTGCTCCTCCTCAAAAAAGGTGAGCAATCGCACGCACAACGCCACCGCTTGGTCGAGCGTTTGCGGCTGATACTCGCCACTGCGGTATTCATCCGCCAAGGGCGCCCCCTCGATCACCAAGGCGGGGTATACCCGCACCTCATCCGGCTTAAGTGCCGCGAGTGCCTGTGCGGTGCGCAGAGCACCCTCGTCGGTATCGCCGGGCAGGCCGGTCATCATCTGCAAGCCGAGCGATAAGCCCGCCGCGCGGATACGTTTTGCCGCTTCTTCTACTTGCTTTGCGGTGTGTCCCCGCCGACAGCGGCGGAGCACCGCATCGTCCATACTTTGTGCGCCGAGCTCCACGGTGGTCACGCCGTATTCTTTCAGGATATCCAGCACCTCGCCGTCGATCGCATCGGGACGGGTGGACACGCGGATGCCCGAAAACACACCGCTTTTCACGTACGGTGCCGCCGCTTTGAGCAACCGCACCATATCCTCACGCGGGATGGCGGTAAAGCTGCCACCGAAAAACGCGATCTGCGCCGCCGCGCCGTCGGGCAAGGTGCGTTTTGCCGTTTCACAGGCAGTGCGCACATCACTTTCCGACGGAAATCGGCTTTGCCCCGCGATATGCCGTTGATTGCAAAAACTGCACTGACAGGGACAGCCCGCGTGCGGTACAAAGATGGCGACGTTCGCGTGGCGGTTTGGTTTAATCATCGTAGCCCATCAGCTTAAGTGCTTCGCGCGCGGCCTGCTGTTCGGCTTCCTTTTTACTGCGGCCGTGGCCCGTGCCGATCACATTGG
>CAYZXC010000062.1:0-7470 GCA_964482275.1 uncultured Eubacteriales bacterium | reverse complement strand
CGAAAGCAGATTTCGTGTTTTGTGCCGTGGATATGCCGAAAGATCAGATCCGCGCACTGGAAGAAACCTATGCAAAAGCCGAGTGTCCTGTTGTTTCCAATAACAGCGCCCATCGCGGCACCGCTGATGTTCCGATGATCATCCCGGAGCTTAACGATTCTCATATGGAGGTCATTGCCTCTCAGCGTAAACGTCTCGGCACGAAACGCGGCTTTATCGCAGTCAAATCCAACTGCTCCCTGCAAAGCTATGTGCCGGCTCTGTTCCCGCTGTCCAAGTGGGGTATCACCAAGTCGCTCGTTTGCACCTATCAGGCGATCTCCGGTGCCGGCAAGACCTTTGAGCGTTGGCCCGAAATGGTAGACAATGTCATCCCTTATATCGGCGGTGAAGAAGAAAAATCCGAAAAAGAACCGCTCAAGATCTGGGGTAAGGTTGAAAACGGCGTTATCGTCAATGCGACCTCTCCGGAGATCACGGCGCAGTGCCTGCGCGTTCCGGTATCCGACGGTCACTTTGCTGCGGTGTTCTGCAGCTTTGAGAACAAACCCTCTAAGGAAGAGATCATCGAAACCTGGAAGTCGTTTAAGGGTCGTCCGCAGGAGCTTGAGTTGCCCAGCGCTCCCAAGCAGTTCCTGCACTATTTTGAAGAGGATAATATGCCGCAGGCTAACCTGCACCGCGGCTTAGAGGGCGGTATGGCTGTTTCTCTCGGTCGTCTGCGCGAGGATACGCAGTACGATTATAAGTTTGTCGGTTTATCCCACAACACTCTGCGCGGCGCCGCCGGCGGTGCTGTTCTGCTCGCTGAATTACTCTGCGCTGAAGGGTATATGGACTAAATTAGGGTGACGAAATCAACTAAATAGGAGGGCTGTGTATGAGTAGACCCGTACTCTTTACCGGTGCAGGCGTAGCACTGGTCACCCCGATGCACAAAGACGGACGTGTCAATTACGAGAAGTACCGTGAGTTGATCGATTTCCAGATCACACACGGAACCGATGCCATCATTTCTGTCGGCACCACCGGAGAAGCCCCCACCCTGGAAGACAATGAACATCTGCACGCGTTTGAGGTCGCCATTGAGCAAACCAACGGTCGTGTGCCGATGATCGCGGGTACCGGTTCCAACAACACCGACCACTGCATCTATATGTCGCGTGAAGCGAAAGCGATGGGTGCAGACGGTCTATTGTTGGTTACCCCCTATTACAACAAGACCTCGCAACGGGGGCTCATCGCGCATTATACCAAGATCGCCGCTTCGGTGGATCTGCCGATCATTCTGTACAACGTACCGTCACGGACGGGCGTCAACCTGCAGCCGAAAACCGTTGCCGAGCTTGCCAAGATCCCTAATATTGTCGGATTAAAGCAGGCGAACGGCAATATGTCGGAAACGGCGGAGATCGCGGCTCTGTGTGATATCCCCATCTATTCCGGTAACGACGATCAGATCGTACCGTTGTTGGCACTCGGCGGAAAAGGTGTCATCTCGGTGCTGTCAAATGTCGTACCACAGGAAACGCACGATATCTGTAGGGCGTGGTTTGATGGCGACGTACAGCGTTCCTTAGACCTACAGCTTAACTATTTGGAGCTTGCCAATGCGCTGTTTATGGATGTCAACCCCATCCCTGTCAAAGAGGCTATGAATCAAATGGGAATGGATGTCGGCGACTGTCGTTTGCCGTTGTACACGATGACCGATGCGATGAAGCAAACAATGGCAGACGTTTTGAAACGCTATAACTTGATCTAAAGGAGTTTACTATGACTCGTATCATTCTTTCCGGCTGTAACGGTAAAATGGGAAAAACGATCACACAATGTGTCGCTGAGCGTACCGACTGCGAGATCGTCGCGGGCTTTGATATCAACACCGAAGCGACCGCCTATCCGGTATACGCTGATCCTGCGCAATGCGCGATCGACGCTGATGTGATTGTTGATTTTTCGCATCCGGCGATGTTGGACGGCGTATTGGCGTATTCAAAAGCGCATAAACTGCCCATCGTGATCGCTACGACCGGTCTTTCCGAAAACCAATTACAGGCGATCCAAGACGCCGCTCACCATACCGCGGTGTTTTCCAGTGCCAATATGTCACTCGGTATCAGCCTGCTCGCCGAGCTTGCTAAAAAGGCGGCTTCTGTTTTGGGAATGTCCTTCGACGTGGAGATCATTGAGAAGCACCATAACCAGAAGATCGACGCTCCCTCCGGCACAGCACTTATGTTAGCCGATGCGGTCAAGGAAGGCTTGCCCTACTCCCCCACATACGTTTTTGACCGTCACGCGGTTCGTCAAAAACGCGATGCGCACGAAATCGGTTTCAGCTCGATCCGCGGTGGAACCATCGTCGGTGAACACGACGTCCTGTTCGCCGGACACGACGAGTGCATCACTCTTTCCCACTCCGCCGCATCCAAAGGCGTGTTTGCCACCGGCGCTATCAATGCCGCCATCTTTTTGGCGGGTAAGCCGGCAGGCTACTACACGATGAAAGACTTGGTGGCAGAAAAATAACAGTATGGCAAAAGCCGTCACACGGTTGTGTGACGGCTTTTTTATTGGGATTTATTTCTTTTCAAAAGACTGGCAGTCAACACACTGGCAAACGGTGGGATCCTTCTCGTGCGTGCCCACCTGAATTGCGTTCAGCGAACAGTAGTTATCGGTACCGCAGTGATAACGGCACTGCTCCACCGAGCAATGAATCGACTTGTTAGCCTGGCAGTTGTTCATATCCATAATAACTCCCTCCTTTATCTGAAAGTCGTTATTAGTATATCCTGTTATAAGGAGAATACACGACGGAGAGAAACAGAAATTATGGAATTTTTTATCAATCAGTTGCCACCTCATCTAAGATGGTACGCAACGTTTCGACGCCCTCGCCGTTGACCGCTGAGAACGGGATGCATTGCACCCCATCAAAATCCGCAAGTTCTTCGCGCAGCGCTTCTAAGCGTTTTTCGCGTTCGGTTTTGTTCAGCTTATCCGCTTTGGTTAAAACGATTACGAACGGAATTTCACATTGAACCAGATAATCCAGCATCTGAAGATCGTTAGCTGTCGGCGGATGGCGCATATCGATCAATTGCAGAACCAATCGCAGATCGCGGTCATCATCGAAATAATGCTCGATCGTTTGACTGAACCGCTGCTTTTCTGCATTGGACAGCTTGGCGTACCCATACCCCGGAAGATCAACAAGGCGCATCGTATCCAGCTTGTAGAAATTGATGGTGGCAGTCTTGCCGGGCGTTGCACTGGTGCGTGCCAAGGATTTCCGATTGAGAAGCTTGTTGATAAGAGAAGATTTCCCGACATTGGAACGGCCGGAAAATGCGATCTCCGGTAAGGTCGAAGCAATCAACTGACCGGAAACACCGGCAGAGGTTTCAAATACAGCCGATTCAATTTTCATTGTCTTCCCTCTTTTCTGTCACATCAAAAGCGCCGTTTCGATCACCGTATCCATCGTACGGGCAGTAACGAAACGAATATTCTTCTTGACGACCTCATCAACTTCCGACAGATCCGGCTCATTGTCCTGCGGAATAACGACAGTTTTCATATGGTGGCGGTAGGCGGCCATCGTTTTTTCCTTTAAGCCGCCGATGGGCAGTACCCTACCGCGCAGAGAGATCTCACCGGTCATCGCCACATCGTGGCGCACCGGAATTCCTGTTAACGCCGACACCATTGCCGTTGCCATCGTCACACCGGCTGACGGACCGTCTTTCGGCACAGCGCCCTCCGGCACGTGGATATGAATATCCTTTGTCTTGTAAAAATCATCAGCGATGTTCCAGCGATCTGCGCGCGAACGTACGTAACTGATGGCCGCTTTTGCCGATTCCTTCATCACGTCACCGAGCGAACCGGTGAGTTCGATCTTGCCGGTTCCGTCAAGTACAGCAACCTCAACGGGCATTGTTTCGCCGCCAACCGCCGTCCACGCCAATCCGTTGACAACACCGACCTCGTCCGTATGAGCGCGCGTTTCTTCCTTAAAACGGCGTGGCCCCAAATAATCCGCCAGCATTTTATCAGTGACCGTCACTTTACACGGCGTTTCGGAAACGAGCTCCTGTGCACGTTTGCGGCAGATCTTGGCGATCAAACGCTCCAGATTACGCACGCCGCCCTCGCGGGTATACCCGTCGATCATCAAACGCAGCGCACCGTCGCTGATACGCAGCTGACGAGTATCCAAACCGTTCAGTTGCAGTTGCTTTTTGATCAGGTGATTGCGCGCAATATGGAATTTTTCTTCCGCCGTATAGCTGGACAGCGTGATAACATCCATACGATCAAACAGCGGTGCCGGAATGTTCTCCGCATTGTTAGCAGTCGTAATGAACAGCACCTGCGAGAGATCGTACGGTATTTCCAGATAATGATCGACAAAGGCGTTATTCTGCTCGGTATCCAATACCTCCAATAACGCAGAGGACGGATCCCCGTTATAACTGCTTCCAAGCTTATCGATCTCATCCAAGAGCACGAGCGGATTGGAAGTCTTTGCCTTCTCAATCGCACGGATAATACGTCCCGGCATAGAACCGATGTAGGTGCGGCGATGGCCGCGAATATCGGATTCATCCCGCACACCGCCGAGCGATACACGGACGTAGGCACGTCCAAGCGCTTCGGCAATAGATCGCGCAATCGAGGTTTTACCGACGCCGGGAGGGCCGACCAAACAAATGACCTGGCCTTTTGTACCGCCGGTCAAGCTACGGACAGCCAACACCTCTAAAATGCGCTCTTTGACCTTTTCCAAGCCGTAATGATCGCGATCCAAAATCTTGCGTGCGCGGGAAATATCTAAAATTTCTTCCGAGCACGTATGCCACGGAAGATCCAAACAGGTGTCCAAGTAGTTGCGAACGACCGTCGCTTCGTGAGAACCAAACGGCATCTTAGCAAGCTTTGTGCACTCTTTCAGTAACTTCTCCTCGACATCTGCAGACAGCTCCAGCGCTTTGATTTTTTCGCGCAGCTCGTCCGCTTCGCTGACAGGATCATCCTCTTCTCCAAGCTCGGATGCGATCACACGCATTTGCTCGTGCAGGTAATAATCGCGCTGATTTTTATCGATCGCCGATTGTACCTGCCGCTCAATGCCACGCTCCAGTTCGGCAATATGCACCTCATCGACGAGGATGCGAAGCAGTTCTTCAAAGCGTTTTTCAAGCGATAACGCATCCAGAACCTTTTGCTTATTTTCTGCGGAAGAAGGCAGGATATCCGCCATACGGTCGGCAAAGATACCGTTATCACGTACCGCCATCAATTCACTGACAGCACTGTCGGAAACGTTGGAGTCAAGCTCTATGTACTGATGGAAATACGCACGGCATTTACGGAAAAAGGCGGTTTCTCCGTCCTTGTCCGCCATGGGCCGAGTCAAACTTTCTCTAACCTCTGCCACCATAAACGGCTCGGTTTGTATATAGTTGCGCACGCGAGCGCGGTACAAGGCTTCCACCTTTACACGCACCGTGTCCGACGGCATACGCAGTACCTGCTGTAAACGAACAACAACACCGGTCTTACACAGAGCATCCGGTGTCGGATCCTCGTCGGCGGTGTTTTGTTGGGTGACCAAGAAAATACATTGGTCGGTATTCACAGCCTCCTGCAATGCCTGAATAGATTTCTCCCGACCTACCTCGAATTGAACGGTAGTGTTCGGAAAAACCACTAAGCCACGCAAAGCAAGCAGCGGCAGTGTGGATACGCGGGCAACCCGCTTTTGCAATGCCATCATTGATTTCACTCCTAATATGGAAAAGTCAGCAGTCGGTCGTTAAACCGACTGCCAACGATTCAAAACGGATTATGCCGTCACCTTACGCCGCGCCGGCTTTTTACCGGGCGTTTTAATACGGTTCGGCTTTCTGTCGGGATTTTTAACAAGCTCAGGAGAAGCATTTTCCTCCACACAAGCACGTGTGACTATGACCTTCTCCACCGTGTGATCGGACGGCACCTCAAACATAAGGTTGGTCAAGAGTTCCTCCATCACCGAACGCAGACCGCGAGCACCTGTGTTGCGCTGCAGAGTCTTTTCCGCCACTGCCGTCAAGGCATCCGGCGTAAATTCAAGTTCAACATCGTCCAGCTTAAACAAACCGGTATATTGCTTCAAGATCGCGTTTTTTGGCTTGCTGAGGATCTTGACCAGTGCCTCCGCATCGAGCGGCTGCAACGCGGTAATGACAGGCATACGACCGACCAGTTCCGGAATCAAGCCAAACTTGATAAGATCCTGCGGCACGACCTGCCGATACATCTCCCCTTGCTCCAGATCCTTTTTGGATTTTACCTCGTTGCCGAAGCCCATCGCACCGGAAGAAATACGTTTTTCAACGGTTTTTTCAATGCCGTCAAACGCACCGCCGAGAATAAACAGAATGTTACTGGTATCGATCTGAATGAACTCCTGCTGCGGATGCTTGCGCCCGCCATTCGGGGGTACATTGGACACCGTCCCCTCCAGGATCTTGAGAAGCGCCTGTTGCACGCCCTCACCGCTGACATCGCGGGTGATGGACGGATTTTCACTGCGGCGTGCGATCTTATCGATCTCATCGACATAGATGATGCCGCGCTCGGCGCGTTCCACGTTGCCCTCCGCCGCCTGAATCAAACGGAGAAGAATGTTCTCCACATCCTCGCCCACATAGCCGGCCTCGGTCAAAGTGGTGGCATCGGCAATGGCAAACGGCACGTTCAAGGTCTTCGCAAGCGTTTGTGCCAGCGCCGTTTTTCCGACGCCCGTCGGGCCTAACAGCAACACGTTGCTTTTGCCGATCTCGACATCCAAATCCGTGCCGCAATAAATACGCTTGTAGTGGTTATACACCGCAACCGACAGTGCAACCTTAGCGGCATCCTGGCCGATGACATATTCATCCAGAGACTTTTTGATCTCCTTGGGGGTCGGAAGCGTAAACGAGGTCTCCGCATCCAGCGCACGCTTTTTGGAAAAATGGGCACCATCTTCCAAAATATCACTGCAAAGTTCCACGCACTCATTGCAGATATACACACCGGGTCCCGCAATCAAGCGGTAGACCTCGTCCTGTGCTTTTCCGCAAAAAGAGCAACAGATCGTGCGATTTTCCTCATTTTTAGGCATTACTCAAACCCTCTCTTAGGCGCGTTTTTCGATAACCTTATCGATCAGACCGTATTTCACGGCATCCTCTGCAGTCATCCAGTTATCGCGATCAGTGTCTTTCTCGATGACTTCAAGCGACTGACCGGTCATTTCGGACAGCAAGGTGTTCATACGATTGCGGATGAACAGAATATGCTCAGCCTGGATCTTGATGTCACTTGCCTGACCCTTGGCACCGCCGAGCGGCTGATGGATCATGATCTCACTGTTGGGCAACGCTAAACGCTTGCCCTTGGTGCCGGCAGCCAACAGGAATGAACCCATAC
>CAYZXC010000061.1:0-7777 GCA_964482275.1 uncultured Eubacteriales bacterium | reverse complement strand
AAACTCATAAACGAGATCAAACTATCGCACTGTACAAAACACTTCGGGCGCGCCAAAAAGAGAGTGTCACCGCAAGGTGGTGCTCTCTTTTTCCGTCCGAAGGGACTCGAAAGGCCGTTAAGAAAACAGTCCGGTGGACTGTTTTTAGGCCGTCGCGTTGCACCGCCCCGTTCGCTGTACCGAAACTCATAAACGAGATCAAACTATCGCACTGTACAAAACACTTCGGGCGCGCCAGAAAAAGACGATTGCGAAAGCAATCGTCTTTTTCAGTTATATTCGCCTTGCAGCGAGTGATATTGCTTCGCAGTGATATTCAGCAAAAGCCGAGTGATATTGCCCTTCGGGCAGTTTTGGAGGCGAATATACTATCACTGAAACCGCAAGGTTTCAATATCACTTTCGCGTAGCGAAAATATCACTCCGACGAAGTCGGAATATCACTAAAATTTGAGGCAAAGCCGCCCTTGCGGGACGATGTGGGCATCGTCCCCTACTGTTCCCCCATTGATTTCCCGCACCTGTTATAGTATACTATCCTATGATCTTAATTACCAAGGACTGATACTATGACCACTTTACTGCTCATCCGTCACGGCGAAAGTATGGCAAATACCGAGAAGCGTTTTGCCGGACATTTAGACGCCCCGCTATCTGCAACGGGACAGGCACAAGCGGCGATTACCGCTGAATATATCCGGTCACACTATACGGTGGACGCCGTATATGCCAGCGATCTTCTGCGCGCGTTTGATACCGGCAAGGCCGTCGCTGACCGTTTGGGTCTGCCGATCACGCCGGACACCGCGCTGCGCGAGATCTTTGCGGGCGACTGGGAGGGTGCCACCTTTGACGATCTGCAGCAGCACTTTCCGGCTTCGTACGGCGTTTGGCTATCCGATATCGGCAACGCCGTGTGCGATCACGGCGAATCGGTCGCTCAACTGCA
Source organism: uncultured Eubacteriales bacterium (assembly GCA_964482275.1). GTDB lineage: Bacteria > Bacillota > Clostridia > Oscillospirales > Acutalibacteraceae > RGIG3009. The sequence continues at coordinate 6,828 of CAYZXC010000061.1, read as the reverse complement.
ACAGCGGTTTATCGCCGCGTTGCACCGTATCGCCGAAAAGCACGACGGCAAAACGGTCGTTGTGGCAACTCACGCTACCCCGATCCGCACAATGCAATGCCACTGCGAGGGTAAACTGCTGAGCGATATGCACCGTGTTCCGTGGGTGACCAATGCGTCTGTCACCGCTGTGGAGTACGAGAACGGCGTTCTCCGTCTGATACAAGCCGGCAGCGATGCCCATCTCGGTCAAAATCGGACAACACTCCCCACCAACGTATAAAAATCAAGGAAACGCAGCGCGTTTCCTTGATTTTCTTTTACGATTTGTTCACGATACGGTAACTTTTGTGCGGTATAGTATAAACTGAAACGGAGGCGATCGTCGATGAGACGTTGGCTGCAAAATTTGACGTATAGGCTTCAAGGATTTATGTACGGACGGTACGGCGTGGATATCCTATCCAAGCATCTGAACATCGCGGCACTGGTGCTGGTGATCCTCTCACTGTTCGTGCCGTTCTTATATCCGCTGTCGCTTGCCCTGCTGGTGTGGTCGACCTTTCGGATCTATTCCAAAAACATTTACAACCGCACCAAAGAACGAGACGCCTATCTGCGCTTCACATACAAGCTGCGCAGGCGCAAAAATCTGTTAAAAAACCGCTGGCGCGACCGCAAAACGCATCGGTTTTACAAGTGTCCCGGCTGCAAGGAATATCTGCGCGTCCCCAAAGGCAGAGGCGAGGTGCATATCACCTGCCCGAAATGCCGCCGCGAGATCGTTCGGACGACATAATGTTAAAAAGGAACTGCCATGCTAACAGGATATAACGAAAACGACAAATTCAAGCAAGAAATCGAGTGGATACAACGCGAAAAGGCTGACTTTCAAAAGCTCATGACCTATTACCGCTGTGCGCTCATGGAAATCGAGACCAAATTCAACGTTCTTAATCTGGAATATTCGTTGGAGCATGATCGCAACCCTATCAGCACGATCAAAACGCGCTTAAAAACCATCTCCAGTATTTCAGAAAAATTGCAAAGGCGAAATCTGCCTTTATCCGTCGACTCCATTGAACAAAATCTCAACGATGTCGCGGGCGTACGCGTGATCTGCTTTTTTCCGGAGGACGTATACACACTGGCGGATGCCTTCCTCAGTCAAGACGACGTCGTTTTGATCGAGAAAAAGGATTACATTGCCGATCCCAAGCCCAACGGCTACCGCAGTCTGCATATCATTGCCGCGATCCCGATCTTTCTGGAACACGAAAAGCGCATAATGAAAACAGAGATCCAGCTGCGCACTATCGCGATGGATTTTTGGGCAAGCCTGGAGCATCAGCTTCGTTATAAGAACAACGCTGAATTTACTCGGAAAATGGCAAACGAACTGTACGACTGTGCCGAGATCAGTGCCGCGTTGGATATTAAAATGGATACCTTGCGAAAAACCGTTCTAGCGCAAAACAACAGCCCTCAAGGATGATACGCTCCTTGAGGGCTTATATCATTTTACGATCAGATGCGGTCGCCATTTCTCCAGTCGGGTCTCTCCGATACCCTCCACATCCAACAGATCCTCAACGCTTCGAAAGCCTCCGTGTGCTTCGCGGTAGGCAATAATGCGTCCGGACAACACCTCACCGACGCCCTCCAGCTGTTCCAGTTCTTCCGCTGTCGCCGTGTTCAGGTCAACGGTGAAAGCTGCCGGTTCCGCCGACGTGGTGGCAAGCATTTCCACCGTCAACGGAGTCAACGCCGACCGGTCGCTCACCGCTGTCACACAGACCGCGACCATCAACACCGCCGCCATCGTCCACACGAGGATCACGCCAAACCGTTTCACCGAATCACCTGCCCTACTCCTTTATTCTACACAAATCGACCGATTTCTGCAACCGAAACATTTGCAATGCGATTTCAAAGGGTATATAATGGAACGCAGGAGGCGATCCTATGGCAACGCAGGCAGATCTGTACTATCAGCGTATGACCGAAACACCCGTTTCGCGACTGATCGTATCACTTGGCATTCCCACCACGATCTCGATGCTGATCACCAACATTTACAACATGGCGGACACGTATTTCGTCGGCACCTTGGGCGCCAGCGCGCAAGGGGCAACCGGTGTGCTGTTCACCCTGCAAGCGATCATTCAAGCACTTTCGTTTATGCTGGGACACGGCTCCGGTATCTTCGTGTCCAAGGCACTGGCCGATAAGGATACCGACGAGGCCTCACGGTATGCGTCCTCCGCTTTTTACGTCGGCATCGCCGCGGGCACCGTTTTAGCGGTGCTGGGACTGATCTTCTTGGATCCGTTTATGCGGTTGCTCGGCAGTACCGATACCATTTTGCCGCACGCCAAGGACTACGGTCTGTGGGTGCTGCTCGCCTGCCCGTTTATGGTCGGTTCGCTGATCCTCAACAATAACCTGCGGTACGAAGGCAAGGCCTTTTACGCGATGTTCGGTCTGACCGCCGGCGGCATCCTCAACATCTTTGGGGATTATATTTTCGTTGTGCGTTGTCACCTCGGCGTGTTTGGTGCGGGGTTAGCAACCGCTATTTCGCAGGTCATCAGCTTCGTCATCCTGCTTATTATGTATGAGCGTATGGCGCAAGGCAAGCTCCGACCCCGTTATATCAGCCGTTCGGCGGGAACTTATCTGTCGATCTGCAAGGTCGGCCTTCCCTCGCTCATTCGCCAAGGCCTCACCTCGATCTCCACAGGATTGCTCAATAACCTGACAAAACCGTTCGGAGACGCTGCGATCGCCGCGATGAGCGTCGTGAATCGCTATTCGATGTTTGTGATGTGTATCGGGCTTGGTATCGGTCAAGGCTTTCAGCCCGTCGCGTCGTTCAACTATCAAGCCGGTGAGTATAAGCGCGTGAAAAAGGGGCTGCTGTTCACGACCGTTGTCGGCTTTGTGTGCGTACTGTTGCTCTCGACCGTCGGCTTTATCTTTGCCGAACGGATCGTCTACCTCTTTCAAAAGGATCCGGCGGTGATCACGGTCGGTGTGACCGCTTTGCGATACGCCTCGGTAGGGCTGTTATTTTTACCGCTTTCCATTCCCGTCAATATGCTGTATCAAAGCATTCGAAAAGCGGGCATCTCGTCTTTCCTATCCCTGCTCCGTTCCGGCTTGTATTTCATCCCGCTGCTCTTGATCGGTTCACAGCTTTGGGGGCTCACCGGTATTCAGTTAGCACAACCGCTGACTGATCTGTTCAATGGCCTGACCTGTATTCCCTTTATGCTGTATTTCCTCAAAAAAACACCGGATACACCAATCAAATGATGATAACAAACGGGCTCCTCCGCAGAAGCGAAGGAGCCCGTCCTTTATTCAAGAAACAACCTGAAAGATCAGCAAGCGACTTTCACCGTCTGCATAACTGCCGTTGAGATTTAGCCCTGCGTTCATCAAGGTGTCGCCGTAATAAACGCGGCCATCGGCAAGGGAACGATACTGCTTTGCAGGATCCAACCCCTTTAACCTCAGATTCACCGACATATACGGATACGAACGCATCACGACGAACGTCACGGCAACCGTTTGTTTGTCAGCCGATACACACTCCCAGGCACAACAATGCGGATCATCGAAAGGACTGACCAGACGGTACAGATCGCCCTTGGCAAACACGGAGGCGTATTGTTTGTAAAAATCGATTTGTTGGCGGATCTCCTCTTTTTCGGTTTCATCCAAATGGAACAGATCGAGCTCGTACCCAAAGGCACCCGTGTATGCCACGTTACCGCGCGTGGCAAGCGGCGTCACGCGCCCCGTCTGGTGATTGGGAACGGCAGAAACGTGCGCGCTCATTGCCGACAAGGGGTATACGAGCGACGTGCCGTATTGGATCTTGCACCGATCCATAGCGTCGGTGTTGTCACTGGTCCAGATCTGCGGGAAATAGTACAGCATACCGGGATCAAAACGGCCACCGCCGCCGGAGCATCCTTCAAACAGAACGTGCGGAAACAGCGCGGTCAAGCGCTCTAATATCTCGTACACGCCAAGCACATAACGGTGCATTACTTCACCCTGGCGGTCTTTGGGAACAGCCGCACTGCCAACCTCGGTCAAATTGCGGTTAAAATCCCATTTAACGTATCGAATATCCGCCGCATTTAACACCGCGGAAAGCGTTTCCACAAGATAGTCGCGCACGTCGCGGCGCGTCAAATCCAATATATATTCGTTGCGACCGAGAGAGGGCGTGCGCCCCGGTGCGCACAACACCCAGTCGGGATGCGCACGGAACAACGCAGAATCCTCGGAGATCACCTCCGGCTCGAACCAGATACCGAACTCCATTCCCAAGCCACGCACGTCATCCACCAACGAACCGAGCCCGTGCGGTAATTTCTCACGGTTAACGTACCAGTCGCCCATTGAGCCGGCATCGCTGTTGCGATGCCCGAACCAGCCGTCATCCATCACCAACAGCTCCACGCCCAGGCTGCGCGCCTCTTTTGCAAGGCCAAGCAGCTTTTCGTCATTAAAATCAAAATAGGTCGCTTCCCAATTGTTGAGTACGATCGGGCGGCGCTTGTTCTTCCATTCGCCCCGACACAAGTGATCGCGATACAACGTGTGGAAGGTACGGGACATACCACCGATACCTTTTGACGAAAACACAAGCACGGATTCGGGGGTGCAAAACGTCTCGTCAGGATCCAATTTCCAAGAAAAATCGTCGGGATGGATCCCCATCACCACACGCGTTTGATCCAACGAATCGCATTCCGTTTCAATCGCAAAACTGCCGCTGTATACCAAGCTGAACCCGTATACTTCGCCGACGTCTTCGGTCGCGTGCTTGGATAAGAGCGCCGCAAACGGATTGTGCGCGTGGCCGGAAGCCCCTCTCAAGCTGGAGACGGTGCGCATATTATGAGTAAGCGGTTCGCGTTCGATCTGCCGTTCTCTTGCCCAGCGACCCTGTAAGTGGACCAAATCAAACTCCATCGTGTTGAAATCCACTGCGCACGAAGCGGCGCGTTCAACAGTAAACGGCACACTTCCGCGGTTGTGTATCCGTGTGGCGCGCATAACGGCATCATATCCCTCGATGACCGCATATAACAGCTCCACGTCCGCACCGGTGAGCGGATCCGTCACCGTCACCGCCAACGTTTGCGCCGCTTTGCCGTCGTCGTACACGGCCGGCAACCCGTCTAAGGTGTATTTCCCGTCGATGATGCGATGCTCTTTATAGATAAGATCGGTACTCAAACAACCGTTATCGCCGCGGATCGCCAACGCACTGCGACGGAAATCACCGCACCCGAAGGTCGGATATTCCTGTAACACGGAATTGAGCGAAAATCCATTGTCCTCCGCAATCGGATTGGGATGAAATTCCCGATACCCGTGGTATTTCAGATACGACATATCGGTATCGTGAATCTTGGCGCCGAAATACAAATGAATGAGTTTCCCGTATTCGTTGATATAAAACACATAACTGGTATGCTCTGTGTCCAATTTAAACGTTTGTGAATCGTCATAAAATTGAATCGGCATCGTTTTTCCTCCTCATCACATATCGTGACTTAATAAACAAACATACGGACAATCGGCATAGGTGCGGAAAATTTCCAAGGGTTTGTAGGGCAACAACCAATACCAGGCAACCGTAACAGCAAAATACAACAAAAAGAAGCGACGATAAACAGAAAGGTGAAAAACAACTTTTTGAAATATAGTTTCAGCACAGCGTCACGTCCTTTGTGATGATTATATACTTGTATTAAGTTGGGGACAAATTATAATAATCCAAACCCTTTTAAATAAAGCAGATTTTGAATAATCCATTGTCCCTTCCACCAATTTTTGCTTATCGCCCATTCATCAGGATAATTGCCACCCCAAGTCCAACCAATATTCCAAGAGCCATCGGCAAGTTGAGTGTTTATAATATACTCACACTCATAATCAGCAATTTCTTTGTTATCTGGATAATACTCACTTTCCTTTGAGTTAATAAAACAAGATGGTTGACATACATAACTGCTCCACTTTGAAGTGTCGGTAACGATAAGCTTGTTTATAGATTTGTGCAATTTGCTCTTCAGTTCATCAAAAGGAATATATTCTGTCGCATTTCCTTTTTCAAAAAGCTCTGCCATTCGCATATAGCAGGCACAAGTGTGCATATCTCTTATTTCGTCAGGCGAAAGTGCAGCTATAGCTTCGTTGGCAACACGCACACCTAACTTAAAAATATCGCCTTCTTTATCAGCGTATCGAGCAATAAAACCAGCTATTTGAGCAGTTCCGTTATAATCAGTATGACAACCACTAACGCTCTCTGTATGCCACCAAGGAGCGTGCGGGTAATCGTTGTTGCTCTCTACTGTTATTTCCCAAGTTTTCCCGTTAAAATGTTCCCCGCTCGCATACCACTTTAACAGACCTTGAATAACCGGGTGCTGATCATCTTCAAAGCCTATTTCTCTTATAATTTCACTTGCGGTATTAGAGTGTAACGGTATAGAATTTGGATTCCAACAGTCTGCTTCAACAGCGTTACCAAAACCACCGTCTTCGTTTTGGTAGTAAGACAATACTTTCATAATCGCTTCTTTGCTACCATTTTCAAAATGATACTGAAAACGTGCCAAATCAAGCGGTCGTGCATTGCGATATATAAATGCTTTCGCTTTTTCAAAAGTCGTATTCATTAGCAATAATTCCTTTTCGATTATTTCACTTTATTGGTATGACAAAAGTCATACCTTTACATTAAAAAATCATACCATACTTTTCCTTGTTTTACAAGGATACATTAAAGTATGGTATGACAGTTATTCCTGCCTT
>CAYZXC010000060.1:0-7811 GCA_964482275.1 uncultured Eubacteriales bacterium | reverse complement strand
CCTTATCCGGATCCTGTCCTTCCAAATACAGAAGCTGTGCGACCACCAACGATGCCGTGGCATCGTTCACTTCGTCCGACAGCATAATAATGCGGTCATTCAACAGACGGGAAAAAATGTCATAGCTGCGTTCACCGCGACTGGTCTGTTCCACTACGTACGGTACCAAACTGCTCATGTCCCTCATCCTTTCTTAACAGGTCGGTCCTTTTGATTATGGACCGTTTAGCAATTACTTAATCTTCTTTTTTGGCTCTGGTCGTCTTGGTCGGTTTGACAGCAGCAGCCTTGACAACATCCATCGCCTTGCTGACCGCCAGATCCTTCACCAGTTCGCCCTCAGGGATCATCGATTTGATCTGCTCGACTTCCATCTTGTACTGCTCAGCGAATTTCGCAAATTCCGCTTCGATCTCCTCGGCGGTCGGCTCGATATTCTCAAGCTGTGCGATCTTCTCTAACGCCAAGCGCAGTTTTACGGATTTTTCAGCCTGCTCACGGAAGCCCTTGCGGAACGCCTCCATATCCATACCGGTATACTGCAGATACGTGTCAAGGTTGAGGCCCTGCGACTGCAGACGGTAGCCGAAATCACGGACACTTTCGTTCACGCGATTTTCGTACATTGCTTCCGGGATCTCACCCTTGAGGTTCGCGATCAGCTGTTCCATCAGCTCGGTCTCGAAAGCCTCGTTAGCGGCGTGCTCCTTCTGCTTCTTGATTTTTTCCTTGGTATCGGCTTTGAGCTCTTCCAGCGTGTCGAACTCGCTGCAATCCTTGGCAAAATCATCGTTCAGTTCGGGCAGCTCTTTCACTTTGATCTCGTGCAGTTTGCACTTGAACACAGCGGGCTTGCCGGCGAGCTCGGCTGCGTGATAGTCCTCCGGGAAAGTAACGTCTACGTCAAATTCCTCGCCGGTCTTCTTGCCGACGATCTGATCTTCAAAGCCGGGGATAAACTGACCGGAGCCCAGTACCAAGGAATAGTTCTCAGCCTTGCCGCCCTCAAACGCCTTATCATCGACATAGCCGTCGAAATCAAACACAACGGTATCACCGTTCTGCGCAGCGCGATCCTCCACCGTCACCAAGCGGGAGTTGCGGTCCTGCAGCTGCTCAAGTGCTTCCTTGACCTCGGTCTCCTTGACAGCGGTGGACTTCTTCGCGGCCTTCAGGCCTTTGTACTCGGTCACCTCGACTTCGGGCTTCACGGTGATGACCGCTTTAAAGCACAAGCCCTCTTTGCCGACGGACACGACGTCCAGATCGACCTTATCCTCTACGTATTCATAGCCGGATTCAACGATCGCCTCGTCCAAAGCGGACGGATAGAGAGCGTTGACCGCATCCTCGTAAAACACACCTTCGCCGTAGATCTTCTCGACATATGCGCGCGGTGCCTTACCTTTGCGGAATCCGGGAATGTTCATCTTACCGATGTTCTTGCGGTACGCGGTGCTGACAGCCTGTTCAAATGCCTCCGCACCGACCTCGATCTCCAACTCTACGCGGTTGGTTTCGACTTTGTTTGCCTGTTTCAATGCCATGGTTATTTGCCTCCTAAGATTTAAAAATCCATAAATCAATTTATTATAACATACATTTCAGCGGAAATCTACTGAAATTTTGCTTTTTTTGCGATTTTTCAGGGAATCAGCAACGGACAAAACCGCAGTGCGTCACAAGACGTCAATCGGAAGGTGATACCTTCCCACTCTCCCTCATACGCTTGACGGATCCCTGCACCGTGAACGTGACCGTAATAGCAGCGGCGGATTTCCTCCGCACGCAGGACATCGGTCAGCTCCTCGCAGGCGCGGCCGTCAAACAACGGCGGATAGTGCAAAAACACCACCGGTTCGAGTCCGGTCTGCTTGGCAGCCTTGATCGAGGTGCGCAGGCGCTCCGCCTCACGGCGCAGAATTTTTGCGTTATCCTCTGCGTCATCGTAAAACCAGCCACGCGACCCACACACGGCAAAGCGTCCGTCAACCGTCACGGCGTCGTTGTGAACGACGGTGAGTGACGAAAGCCCGTTCTCTTCAAAGAACGTATCCATTTTGCGGCGCGTACACCACCAGTAATCGTGGTTGCCCTTAAATAACAGCTTTCGTCCGGGCAACGCGTGCAAAAACCGAAAATCCTCCAAAGCGTCTTCGAGCGTCATCGCCCAGGAGATATCACCGGCAAGCACCACGGTGTCTTCCGGTTCCACCAGTTGCCGCCACTGCTTTTCCAGCCGCGTTACATAGTCGTCCCAGCCGGGAAACACCGTCATCGACTTATCAGTCGTCAGCGACAGGTGCGGGTCGGATATGACATATAAGGACACAGCCTCACCTCATCCCAACAGTTCAAATACCGCCTGCTCCATTGTGTCGCGATCGCACACACCGAGAAAGCGCGGTTTCTTGCCCTTGAGAGCCGCTAACGGCTTCGGGATCTCGCAACCGGTCAGCTCATGCAACTCGTCGACAATCGCAAATTCATCACTGCCGTCAACCGCCGGCTTCAAAGCGCTCAGCACGCTGGCGGAGAATTTATACGGATTCGCCGTAGACGCTACCACCGCAGGCGTTTCATCCTTGGTGCTTTCGCGGTATTCACGGTACACACGCATCGCAACCGCCGTGTGTGTATCACAAAGATACTGTTCCCGCTCGTAGATATCGTGGATCTCCTGCAACGTCTGTTCATCGTCGCACCAACCGGCGGCAAAGAGGTCTTTGATCTTTGCAAACACCTCGTCGGAAACCGTATACTTGCCGTTCTCCTTGAGTTGCTTCATCCAATCGGCAATCCGTGTATCGTTCTCACCGCACAAGTGATACAGCAAACGCTCCAGGTTAGAGGATATCAGAATATCCATCGAGGGTGACACGGTGGTATGGAAGTCGCGGTTGCGATCATACGTACCGGTACGCAAGAACTCGGTCAATACATTGTTACAGTTGGAGGCGCAGATCAAGCGTGCGATCGGTAAGCCCATTTCGCGGGCATAATCCGCCGCTAAAATGTTGCCGAAATTACCGGTAGGCACCACGACATTGATCGGATCGCCCAGCTTGATACTACCGTTTTTGAGCATATCGCAGTATGCGGAAACGTAATACACGATCTGCGGCAGCAACCGCCCCCAGTTAATGGAGTTGGCAGACGAAAATTGCTTACCGGCTTTTGCCAGCTTTTCTTTGACAAGCGGATCGGTAAAGATGGTTTTAACACCGGTCTGTGCATCGTCAAAGTTACCGCGAATAGCGCAAACGCCGACATTGGCACCCTCTTGCGTGGTCATTTGCAGTTTCTGCATCGGGCTCACGCCGTTTTCCGGATAGAACACCAAAATACGGGTGTTCGGGGCATCACGGAAACCTTCCAGTGCGGCTTTACCGGTATCACCGGAGGTGGCGACCAAGATCACGATCTCGTTGCCGTCGGCTGTCTTCTTCGCCGCTACACGCATGAAATGCGGCAGGATCTGCAACGCCATATCCTTGAACGCGCAGGTCGGGCCGTGCCACAGCTCCAGTACTGCCGTACCGTCCTCCATAAAATGGACCGGTGCCGGATGCTCACCGGAGAAACGCTCGACCGTATAGGCCGACTCGGCGCAATCGCGCACCTCATCATCGGTAAAATCGGTTAAGAACCGCGACAGGACAAACACTGCCCGCTCCACATAATTCTTATTGATCAAGCTTTCGATATCGCTGAGCGTGATAGCGGGAAGCTGTTCGGGAACGAACAGGCCGCCCTCCTCGGAAATACCGCGGGCAATCGCCTCTGCCGCTGTTACCCGCACCGATCGGTCACGCGTACTGTTATACATCATAGTCTATCAAACTCCTCTGCCAAATTACCCTTTATTGTACTGCATTTTTTGTAACTTGTAAAGCATTATCGCTTCAAAAGATTAGAAAAAAAGCGATAAGCATTCCCGAAAAACAACCGATCTACGTTTTCAGCATCCACACCGCGTTTTTGTAAGTATTCCGCGAACAGTTCGTATACGCCGATCCCCTGCCATTCCGATGGCAGATCGGTCCCATCCAGATCAAACCCTAACGCCACGGTATCCGCACCGCCAAGTTCCAGATATCGATTTAAGTGACGGTATATACACTCAAAGCTTTGCTCACCCAACTGTTCTGCACACAAGGTCAACCCCACTAGGCCGCCGCGGTCGCGCAATTCAGAAAACTGGTCGTCACGCAGATTGCGGGGATGCTCGTTCACCGTCATCGAAACCGAATGACTGGCAATGAAAGGACGCTGTGTCACGGCGGCAACATCCCAAAATCCTGCCTCATTCAGATGCGATACATCCGGTACGATCCCGTATCGCTCCATCTCGCGCACAGCCAGCTTGCCGATTTCGGTAAGACCGCCGGTATCCTCTGCCATACACCCGTTTCCCAACTCATTGGATCCGTTCCATGTAACGGTGATGACCTTTACACCGATCGTTGCCAGTTCTGCCACGCGTTCCGGCTTCCCCGCCAGTGAGGCACCACCCTCAACACCTAACCAGCCAATTACACAGCCTGTATCAAACGCCGTTCGAAGCTGTGAATAGGTCCGTGGAAAGCAAAGTGTACCGTTAGCCTGTTTTCGGGCAAATGCCAGTACATCGCAGCACTGATGCCACGCCTGTTCCCCACGCACCGTATCCGGCAGCCATACTGCAAAGACCTGACACCACGGTGTGTACTGCCGTCCACGCAGCAGATCAACCGCACACGAATTACAGGAAAGAGACTCCCCCTTCCGGTAACATTCGTACAAGGTATCGCAGTGCAGATCGAACAGCCGCATGGCGCTTTATCCTCCGTATGCGTTTGGTATGTGACGAATATCAAGTGCCTTCATCGGCTCACCCTTCGCGGTAATGACTTCGATCACATCGAAGCGCATCTGTCGCGGATCGGGCTTGTGGGCAATATAGTACAGCGCGGTTTTTATGATACGCCGCTGCTTTTCCGCCGTCACCGCCTCACGCGGCAGATAATAGGAATCCTCCGCGCGGCTCTTGACTTCCACGAACACAATATACTCGTCGTCTGCGGCGATTATGTCTATCTCACCAAAACGGGAATGGTAATTACCGGCCAACACCTCATAGCCATTATCCCGCAAAAAACGGGCAGCCAGCACCTCGCCGGCCGCCCCCTTTGAAACACCTGCCATCGGGTCTTCATTCCTTATAATACCTTTTTAAAAAGCTGCGGCGGTGTATCGGCGAGATCCCATACTGCGCCAACCGTTCATAATGCAGCGCCGTGCCGTAGCCCTTATGTTTTGCAAATTCGTATTCGGGATACTGCTCTGCGAGCCGTAGCATTACCCGATCACGACTGACCTTTGCTAAAATAGACGCCGCCGCTATAGACGCGGACAGCGCGTCACCTTTAATGACGTACTGTGCCGGTACCGTGAGCCCCTCAGGAATACGATTACCGTCGATCAACACCAGATCCGGCTGCACCGAAAGCTTATCCACCGCCCGACGCATGGCCATAAAGGTTGCCTGCAGGATATTATGTTCTTCGATCTCCTCAACAGTCGCCTCAGCAATACCGAACGTCAATGCTTGCTCGCATATTTGATCAAAAAGCTCCTCGCGTTTTTTCTCGGAAAGCTTTTTGGAATCGTTCAGCCCTGTCGGGACACGATCGGGAGAAAAAATGACAGCCGCGGCAAAAACGGGGCCTGCCAGCGGACCGCGACCTGCCTCATCCACACCGCACAAAAGCGTTGCGCCTTGCTGCCGCAGTTGCTCATCAAATTCAAAGTTCGTCATATAACCCTCCAAAACGGCTAAGCGGTCCCACTCGGTAAACGACTTTTCCGATCAGGCGGTCCTCCTCGACGCAGCCGAACGTACGGCTGTCCAGAGAACATCCCGCACTGCGGTTATCGCCCATGACAAACACCATACCTTCAGGAACGGTAACTTCGCCCTGCATAAGCTCCGTTGCCGTGGAAACATGAATGTACGGTTCCTCTAAGACCTCACCGTTAAGGTACACCTCGCCGCTCTCGGCGCTGACGGACACGGTGTCCCCTGCAAGACCGATCACACGCTTGATAAGCGGTTCTTTTTCCGTCCCCTGACTGATCACGACAATATCGCCGCGCTCAGGCGTATACGGCAGGCAGGACAGTACCAGCCGTTCACTGTCGTGCAGTGTTGTTTCCATGGAAGTACCGTCCACATCCACCAAGCGGAATAAAAAGATAAACACCAGCGTGATCGCAATCAGGGATGCGGTGATAATCTCCACCCACTCGTACAAGCCGTTGTATCGTTTCGTCGTTTGTTCCATATTCATTCCTCCGCCGGGTGTTCCAGTGTGATACGTCCCAACTTCTGACCACGGAATTCATCCAACAGCATCACCGATGCACGCAAGGTGTCCACCTCGCCGCCGGAGATCAGCATCCCGCGCTTACGTCCTATCTGCTGTAACAGCTCAAAGCGATCTTCGTTAAGCGGCTCTGTCAGCTTATAACGGCTGCGCAGGCATTCCTCGTATTCGGTTGCCAAAATTTCCAGCAAGCCGACCGCCAGCTCCTCACTGTCCAGTATTTCGTCACGGATCGCGCCGGTATACGCCAAATGCTGCGCGACCGTCTGATCCTCAAATTTCGGCCACAGGATGCCGGGCGTATCGAGTAACTGCGCACCGCTTTCGATAACAAACCATTGCTGGTTGCGGGTAACACCGGGACGATCCTCAACCTTCGCTTTACCGCCACGCGCCATGCGATTGATAAACGAAGATTTTCCCGAATTGGGAATTCCCACGACCATCGCACGAATCGGGCGATTGGCCATACCTTTTTCAGCCCAAACAGCGAGTTTCTCTTTTAAGACCTCGCGCATCAGCGGCACGAACCGATTGATCCCCTTACCGCTCTTGCAATCCACGGCAATCGCCGAAACGTTCCGTTTCCGATAATATCGCAACCAGTTTTCCGTTACTTTCTCATCCGCAATATCCGCTTTGTTGAGGATCAGCAGGCGTGGTTTCTTCGCAACCAACGAATCCAGATCAGGATTACGGCTGCTTATCGGAATGCGGGCGTCCACGACCTCAACAACGATATCTACCAACGGCAACATTTCCGTGATCTTGCGCTTCGTCCGGGTCATATGACCCGGAAACCATTGAATGGATCGATCCATGCCGATCCTCCTTTCCATCATCATGCAAAAATACAAAAAGAGGAGAAAATCAAACGATTTCCTCCCCCTCTTTGCTTGCTTATTTAATCAGCTCTTTGACCTTAGCAGCCTTACCCACGCGATCACGCAGATAGTACAGCTTGCTTCTGCGAACCTTACCGTAACGAACGACCTTCACAGCCGCAACGTTGGGGGAATGCAGCGGGAACACACGCTCCACACCGACACCGTAGGACACACGGCGAACCGTAAAGGTTTCCGAAACGCCGCTGCCTTTCTTGGCAATAACCGTACCTTCAAACGCCTGAATTCTCTCGCGATCACCTTCGCGGATCTTGACGTCCACGCGAACGGTATCGCCGATCGAAAACTGGGGTGCTGCCTCTTTGACGCTGTCTGCAGCAATGATTTTCAAAGCATCCATGATAAAATCCTCCTTTATTTTTCCGGAGTTCATGCCCGACCGGCCGATAAAGCGCGATGGCAGCGGAACGCCTGCTCTAATGTCTAAGCATTAGTTCCCGTTTCGCATGGACTCACGAAACGGATTCCAAAGACCAATACATTATAGTACACTCCCCGGTAAAATGCAAGCCTTTTTTAAAAATTATTTTTTCGACCA
>CAYZXC010000059.1:0-7886 GCA_964482275.1 uncultured Eubacteriales bacterium | reverse complement strand
AGCGAAGAAATTGAAACGGTCGTGCGGGAGCTTGCCGCACAGACGGAGGCGTAAATACTATGATCCAGATTCTCAAATACGGCGAGGTCAAAAACGAGGAGATCTTTGCCCGTGCCGTTCCCGCCGTCAACGTTGAGGACATTGTCACCGAGATCATCGAAAATGTCAAAGCAAACGGCGACAAAGCCTTGTATGAGTATTGCGAAAAATTCGATAAAGCCACCCTTACCTCCCTGCAGGTCACGCCGGAGGAAATTGACGAGGCGGTGGCGGCCGTTGAACCGAAATTTTTGGAAATTCTGAAAAAAGCGGCGGCAAATATTCGAAAATTTCACGAAAAACAGGTGCGAAACAGCTTCATTATCAACGATGAGAACGGCATTGTGATCGGTCAAAAGGTCATTCCGGTCGACCGCGCCGGTTTATATGTACCGGGCGGCACTGCCGCCTATCCGTCCACGGTGCTGATGGATTCCATCCCTGCCAAGATAGCCGGTTGCCGCGAGGTCGTGATGGTCACCCCTCCCGGTAAGGGCGGCAAGGTGAACCCTGTCATTCTGGCGGCGGCTTCGGTAGCTGGCGTGGACAAGATCTTCAAGGTCGGCGGTGCACAGGCCATCGCGGCGCTCGCTTACGGCACCGAGAGCGTGCCGAAGGTGGACAAGATCGTCGGCCCCGGTAACGCGTTCGTTGCGGAGGCGAAAAAGCAGGTGTTCGGCAAGGTGTCGATCGATATGATCGCGGGGCCGAGCGAGATACTGGTCGTCGCAGACGGCGTGTCTGATCCGCGCTTTGTCGCCGCTGACCTGCTCTCACAGGCGGAGCACGATAAACTCGCCAGTGCTGTACTGGTCACCGACTCCGAAGCCCTTGCCGTCGCCGTTCAGGCGGAGCTGGAAAACCAGATCCCGCAGTTGTCCCGCGCGGAGATCGCGCGCGTATCCATTGACAACAACGGCAAGATCATTGTCGTGGATACCTTGGAAAAAGCGATCGAGATCGCCAATGAGATCGCACCCGAACATTTGGAATTGTGCGTGGATAATCCGTTCGATTACCTCGATCAGATCCGTCACGCCGGTTCTGTCTTTATGGGCCGCCACTGCCCCGAAGCGCTGGGCGATTATTTTGCCGGTCCCAACCACACCTTGCCGACCAGTGGTACGGCGCGGTTTTCCAGTCCCCTGTCGGTGGACGATTTTATCAAGAAAACACAGTACACGTACTACACGCGTGAGGCGCTGAAATCAGTCGCAAACGACGTCGCTTATTTTGCCGAGGCAGAAGGGCTGACCGCGCACGCGAAGAGTGCCTTAATAAGAGGTGACGCACAGTGAGCCGTTTTTTTACCTCAAAATACGATCAGCTGACGCCGTATACCCCCGGCGAACAGCCGAAAGATCAGCAATATGTGAAGCTCAACACCAATGAATCGCCGTATCCGCCGTCCCCTAAAGCGATGGAGAAAGCACGCGAGGCTGCCGAAACGCTGCAGTTATATTCCGATCCGGAATGCAAGCTGCTGACGGAAAAGGCTGCTGAAACGTTCGGTGTGGAGCCCGATGAGATGTTGTTCACCAACGGCTCGGATGAGATCCTCAATTTTGCGTTTATGGCGTTTTGCGATGATGAGCATCCCGCCATCTTCCCCGATATCACCTATGGGTTTTATCCGGTATTTGCGAAGCTGAACGGTGTCCCCTTTTCCGAGATCCCGCTAAACGACGATTTCACGATCAACGTGGCGAATTATAAGGGACAACAGAAAACGATCTTCATCGCCAATCCCAATGCGCCGACCGGTATTGCGTTGCCGCTTTGCGAGATCGAAGCAATCGTGAAAAGTAATTCCGACAGCGTGGTGGTGATCGACGAGGCGTATGTGGATTTCGGTGCAGAGAGTGCGGTATCGCTCATTCACACCTACGATAATCTGCTTGTGACGCAGACCTTTTCCAAATCGCGCTCGATGGCGGGCGCACGACTGGGTGTGGGATTTGCGTGCAAAACGCTTATTCGTGATCTCAACACCATCAAGTATTCCACCAATCCGTACAACGTCAACCGGATGACGATGGCCGCCGGGCTCGGCGCATTGGAGGATGACGAGTACTTTAAGGCGAACTGCCGAAAGATCATCAATACCCGCGCGTGGACGACCGTTCAGTTGCGTGACCTCGGCTTTACCGTGATCGATTCGGCAGCAAACTTTGTGTTTGCCAAGCATCCAAAGATCGCGGGAAAGGACTTATACCTACAGCTCAAAGACCGCGGGATCTTGGTGCGTCATTTTGACAAAGACAGGCTCCGCGATTACAATCGCATCACGATCGGCAATGCGGAGGAAATGCGCACGCTGATAAATACACTGAAACAACTTTTGGAGGGATACCGATGAGAACTTCCCAAATCAACCGCAAAACCGCAGAGACCGATATCAAGCTTTCCCTTGGCTTAGACGGCACCGGCAAAAGTGCTGTCAATACCGGCTGTGGCTTTTTGGATCATATGTTGACTTTGTTTGCGAGGCACGGCCGTTTTGACCTGGAAATCGTCTGTAAGGGCGATACCGAGGTCGATGACCATCACACGGTCGAGGACATCGGCATCGCGCTTGGAACGGCATTCAAAGAGGCTTTGGGCGATAAGAAAGGCGTGACGCGTTACGGCAGTTGTATTCTGCCGATGGACGAGGCGCTGATCGTGTCGGCGGTGGATCTGTCCGGCAGAGGATATCTCGCCTATGAGTTGAATATTCCGACACAGAAGGTCGGCACCTTTGACACCGAGCTGGTGTGGGAATTCTGGATCGCGTTCGCGCGTAACGCGGAATGTACCCTGCATCTGCGCCAACCCGCCGGCAGCAATTCGCATCACATCATTGAGGGAGCGTTCAAGTCGGCGGCACGCAGCTTAAAAGAGGCGGTTGCCATTGATACGGCATACGCCGATGAGATTCCGTCTACAAAGGGAGTTCTGTAATGGTAGCCATTGTTGATTACGGCGTTGGAAATCTGTTTTCGCTGAAAAGCTCGCTCGCGGCGATCGGCGCGGAGGTCGAAGTGACCGCCGATCCGGCTGTGCTGAAAAAAGCCGATCGCATCATCCTGCCGGGTGTCGGCGCATTCGGTGATGCGGCGGAAAAGCTCCGCGAATCCGGCCTGGACAGCGTTTTGAAAACGCTTGCCGCCAACGGCAAACCGTTGCTCGGTATTTGTCTGGGGATGCAGTTGTTATTTGAAAAGAGCTACGAGTACGGCGAGCACGAGGGTTTAGGGCTTATTCGGGGTTGTGTCAAACCAATCGCCGACGTGTTGCCCTCAACCGACTATAAAATTCCCCACATCGGCTGGAACCCGCTGATCTTCAAGCGGGAAAACGCGCTGTTTTCCAAGATTCAAAACGGTGACTGCGTGTATTTCGTTCATTCGTATTACGCGACCGACTGTGACGACTCGGTGATCGCGACCGCGGAATACGGCGCTGAGTTGACCGCCGCCGTTGCAAGCGGTAATGTGTACGGGTGCCAGTTCCATCCGGAAAAAAGCGGCTCTGTTGGGCTTGCGATCTTACAGGCGTTTGTGGAATTAGAGGAGAAAACCGTATGCTGATCTATCCCGCTATCGATCTATTTGAAGGAAAAGCCGTTCGTCTATACAAGGGCGATTACGCGCAAATGACGGTTTACGGCGAACCGCCCGCCATCGCGGCGGATTTCAAGGCAAGCGGCGCTTCGCACATTCACTTGGTCGACCTTGAGGGTGCCAAAAGCGGCGAGACCCCAAATTTGGATACCGTGTGTGCGATCAAGGCGCAGACCGGTCTGTTTTGCGAGATCGGCGGCGGTATTCGCAGTATGTCGGTCATCGACCGCTATCTGTCCGCCGGTATCGACCGCGTCATCCTCGGCACTGCCGCGGTGACCGAGGAGGGGTTTGTGAAACGGGCTGTTAAGCAATACGGCGATAAAATTGCCGTGGGTATCGATATAAAAGACGGCTTTGTAGCGATCAAGGGTTGGACTGTGAAATCGGAGCACAAAGCGATGGATTTTTGCAGGGAAATGCAAGAGTTCGGCGTGAAAACGCTCATTTGCACCGACATTTCCAAGGACGGTGCGATGCAAGGCACCAATCACGAGCTGTACAAGCAGTTGTCTGAGCAGTTCGATATGCAGATCATCGCCTCCGGCGGTGTTTCGTCGATCGACGACGTCAAGCGGCTGGCGGCAATGGATATTCACGGGGCGATCATCGGCAAAGCGTATTATACCGGTGCCATCGACCTGAAAACAGCGATCGAGGTGGCGAAATGATTACAAAACGCATTATCCCCTGCCTCGACGTCAAGGACGGCAGGGTGGTCAAGGGCGTGAATTTTGAAGGGTTGCACGACGTGTCCTCCCCCGTTTCACTTGCCAAGTATTACAGCGAGCACGGCGCGGATGAATTGGTCTTTTACGATATCACCGCATCATCCGACGGACGGCGGCTGTTTACCGACATTCTGTGCGAAACCGCCAAAAGTGTGTTTATCCCTTTGACGGTCGGCGGCGGTATCAATACGGTAGCCGATTTTGACCGCGTGTTAAAATGCGGTGCGGACAAGGTCAGCGTCAACTCCGGCGCGATCCGCAACCCCGCGCTGATCGCCGAAGCGGCAAAACTCTACGGCGACCAATGCGTGGTGCTGTCGGTTGATATCAAGCGCGTGGACGGCGTGTTCCGCGTGTTCGCCAAGGGTGGCCGAGAAAATACCGGTATGGAGGCCATCGAATGGATCAAGCGGTGCGTGGACAACGGCGCCGGTGAGGTGGTCGTCAATTCCATTGACACCGACGGTGTCAAGCAGGGGTTTGACCTGCCGATGCTGCAAGCGGTGTGCAACGCCGTTTCCGTACCGGTTATTGCTTCGGGCGGTGCCGGTAAGACCCTGGATTTTATCACCCTGTTCAACACCCTGCCGAAAGTGGACGCGGGACTTGCCGCTTCGATCTTCCATTTCGGCGAAGTGAGTATTCGTGATTTGAAAAAGCAGATGGCAGACGCTGCCATTCCAACCAGACTGTGAGGAAAGAGTAGTATGATCAATATTGATGAACTGAAATTTGACGAAAAGGGACTGATTCCCGCTATCGTTGTGGATGCCGTTACCAAGCGTGTGTTGACGCTGGCATATATGAACCGCGAGAGCCTGCAGGTGTCGATGGAAAAGGAACTCACCTGCTTTTGGAGCCGTTCGCGGAATGAGTTGTGGCTGAAAGGCGAAACGAGCGGCAACTATCAGCATATCGTGTCCATCACGGCGGATTGCGATAACGACGCGTTGGTCGTGACGGTGGAGCCCGACGGCCCCGCCTGCCATACGGGTACGACCTCCTGCTTTGAGCATCCCGTGTTCCAAAGCGAGGAGCGGCACGAGTTTTCCTATCAAGGACTGATGGACCTGATCGAGGACAGAAAGACAGAGAAAAAAGAAGGCTCGTATACCACCTATCTGTTTGAAAAGGGACTCGATAAGATCCTCAAAAAGGTTGGCGAAGAATGTACAGAGGTCATCATCGCCGCTAAGGATAACGATAAGCCCGAAACGATCTACGAGATCGCGGATCTTGCCTATCACGTGATGGTGCTGATGATCGAACAGGGGATCACCTTAGAGGATATTCATAAAGAACTCGCCTCCCGCCACGTGATCGACCACAAGGTAAAACAAGAGAAAATGACGAAATAACAACAGGCCCGCGAACCGATCGGTTCGCGGGCCTGTTTTCTGTTTTTAGAACAAGCCGGTGATCTTGCCGCTTTCGTCCACGTCGATGCGTTCGGCGGCAGGGGATTTCGGGAGACCCGGCATGGTGAGAATATCACCCGTCAGCACGACGATAAAGCCGGCGCCCGCGGATATCTTGACGTTTTTAATGGTAACGGTGAAATCTTCCGGAGCACCGAGCTTGGTCGGATCGTCCGAGAAACTGTACTGCGTCTTTGCAATGCACACAGGGCACTTATCAAAGCCGAGCTCGGTGAGCTGCTGAATCTGCTTTTTAGCCGCCGGCATCACCGTGATATCCTTGCCGCCGTACACTTTTTGCACGACAGCGCGGATCTTATCCTCAATAGTGCCGTCCAACTCGTATGAGAAGGTGAAGTCACCCTGTTCCTCCTCGCATAGACGGACGACCTCGCGGGCAAGTGCCTCACCGCCTTTGCCGCCCTCTGCCCACACGGTGGACAACACCGTGTTGACACCGAGTTCTTTGCATTTTTTGATAATAAACTCGATCTCGTTATCGGTATCGGTCGGGAAACGATTGACCGCGACAACGCAAGGCAGCTTATACACGTTCTTGATGTTGGATACGTGGCGGAGCAGGTTCGGGATACCCTTTTCAAGCGCCGCTAAGTCCTCGGTGGCGAGTTCGGTCTTGGCAAGCCCGCCGTGCATCTTGAGCGCGCGAACGGTGGCAACGACCACGACCGCATCCGGTGTGAGGCCCGCCATACGGCATTTGATATCAAGGAATTTCTCCGCACCGAGATCCGCGCCGAAGCCGGCTTCGGTAACGGTGTAATCCCCCATTTTCAGTGCCATACGGGTTGCCATGACCGAGTTACAGCCGTGGGCAATGTTGGCGAACGGGCCGCCGTGAACGAAAGCGGGTGTGCCCTCTAAGGTCTGCACCAAGTTGGGCTTGAGTGCATCCTTAAGCAGCGCGGTCATCGCACCGGCGGCTTTCAGTTCGCCGCAGGTGACCGGCTTATCGTCATAGGTATAGCCCACAATGATGCGGGACAGGCGTTCTTTCAGATCGGTGATGGACGAGGACAGGCACAGCACCGCCATGATCTCACTGGCAACCGTGATGTCAAAGCCGTCCTCACGCGGGACACCGTTGGCTTTGCCGCCCATGCCGTCAACCACGAAGCGCAGTTGACGGTCGTTCATGTCGACACAGCGTTTCCACGTGATCTTACGCACGTCGATTCCGAGCGCGTTGCCTTGCTGAATGTGGTTATCCAGCATCGCGGCAAGCAGGTTGTTGGCAGCACCAATCGCGTGGAAGTCACCGGTAAAGTGGAGGTTGATATCCTCCATCGGGACGACCTGTGCGTAGCCGCCGCCGGCAGCGCCACCCTTGACACCGAATACCGGACCGAGGGACGGCTCGCGCAGGGCGACCGTCACATCCTTGCCGATGCGTTTCATACCGTCTGCCAGACCGATAGTGGTGGTCGTTTTACCCTCGCCTGCGGGCGTCGGGGTGATCGCGGTTACCAACACCAATTTACCGTCGGGACGGTCGGTCTCCTCCAGCAAACGCAGATCGATCTTGGCTTTGTAGTTGCCGTACTGTTCGATGTATTTGGCGTCTACATGAGCCGTTTTCGCGATCTCGGTGATATGCTGCATCTGACATTCCTGAGCGATCTCAATATCGGTCTTGTATGCCATATCACATCAACTCCTTAAATGCACGGAAGTATTCCACTGCTGCTTCAAACATACGGATGTCGTAGTTGCCGGGGACGTTTTGGTACAGACCGCTGCCGATGCGCTCGCTGTGGCCCATCTTACCGAAGACACGGCCGTCCGGCGAGGTGATACCCTCAATGGCGTACAGCGAGTCATTAGGATTGCAACGGATATCGGAGGTAGCGTTACCATTGAGATCCACATACTGGGTCGCGATCTGGCCGTTTTTCGCCAGTTCTTTGATGAGTGCTTCATCCGCTAAGAAACGGCCCTCGCCGTGAGAGATCGGGACGTTGATAATATCGCCGACCTGCATCTTGGAAAGCCAGGGCGACTTATTCGAGGCAATGCGGGTGCGCACGATGCGTGACTGGTGACGCGCGATGGTATTGAAGGTCAGCGTCGGGCAG
>CAYZXC010000058.1:0-8110 GCA_964482275.1 uncultured Eubacteriales bacterium | reverse complement strand
GCCGGCGTTGATATTCCTACGTTTGAGGGGGCGGATTTCAGGCGGGGAGATTATGATCTGTACGAAACGCCTCTTTGGGTGGATATTGCCGCAAACCATATGGAAAAAGCAATGTCCCTTGATTTAGAGGCCGATGTGTTGGATGAGCAGGTCAGACTTCTGGAGGCCGAGCTGCTTGCCACTTCTCAAAGGGTCAACCTGTTTGAAAAGGTTAAGATCCCGGAGACGGAGGAGAATATCAAGAAAATATCCATTTACATGGCAGACCAGCAGGTCAGCGCCGTTGTGCGTTCAAAAATATCCAAGCGAAAGATAGCCCTTCGTAATGCCGAGGCTTCCGAAAGGGAGGTTTATTCATTATGATAGTGCCTATGAAAAAAGTGTCTCTCATCATTATGGGAGACAAAAAAGAAGAAACGCTTAAAAAGCTTCGCAAATTGGGGATTGTCCACGTTGAGATAACCGAAGGATCAGGCGGAAGGCTTGCAGAGCTTGGGGAGCAGATCGCATTGCTCGAAAGTGCGGTCTATACCGTAGGAAAACAGAAAAACGCAGAGCAAAAAAATATCAAGTCGGCTGAGGCGTTGTCCGTTGCAACTGAGATCGCATCCCTTGACGAAGAGAAAAAGCAACGTCAGGCTGAAAGGATTGCTCTGAATTCGGAGCTTGAACGTCTGAAAAACTGGGGCGATATTGATCCAAACAGTATAAGCGATCTGGCGGCGAAAGGATATGAGGTATTATTTTACAAGGTGCCAAGATCCGAATATGAGGCTTTGGCTGACAGTATAAGAACCGTAAGGCTTGGTGCAAACAAATCGTCGGTTCAATTCCTTCTTTTAAAATCCAATGTCGAGGACGAGGAAGAGATCATTTCTTCGTTGAACGGCTACCGTTTGGTGTTGCCGCAATTGTCTACTGACGAAATGAAGCAAAAGATATCCGAACTAAGCGCCCGAATTGATACGATAGATGCACGGATCGCATCCTATGTCTGTTATGCCGAAAGCATAAAAAGAGCAATAAAAGCCTTTGAAAATGAGGTTGAATTTGAAACCTATGCTACGGGTATGGCAGATGAAAACCTGTCTTCCGATAGTAGTCAAGCGGTTTCTGTCGCCTATTTCAAAGGGTATATTGAGTCGGAAAATATTGGCCGGTTAAAACAAACGGCGGCGAGCAATTCATGGGGACTTCTCGTGGAAGAGCCGTGTGAAGAGGATCATGTTCCCACCAAACTAAAAAACAATAAGTTTGTAAGCCTCATTTACCCTCTGACCGACTTTTTGGGTACGGTTCCCGGATATTTTGAGTATGACATTTCCGGCTGGTTTTTGGCGTTTATACTCATCTTCTTCGGAATCATCTTCGGTGACGGCGGCTACGGTTTGCTGATTTGTGCAGTTGCGGTGATCCCGATCACAAGATCGCTTATTGCCAAAAAGCCGATTTCACCTACTGTTTTGCTTATCGGCCTTTTCGGATTGTCAACGGTGCTATGGGGAACGCTTACCTGCACATGGTTCGGTCTTTCTCCGGAACAGTTGCCCCATTGGCTAAAGAGTCTGTCGATACCGGTGATCTCAAACGTCTATGCCGACAAGATCTGGTATCCGTTCTGGATGAAGGGCACGGCCGGACTTACCACGTCTCAGAATCTGCAGATCTTCTGTTTCACGCTGGCACTGCTGCAGCTGACAGTGGCTCATGTCAAGGGCGCCGTAAGAAATAAGGGCTCCATCCGAATGCTTGGCGATATCGGTTCGATGTTCCAGCTTTTGGGGATCTATTATTTGGTGCTCAGCCTTGTCGTAAATCCCGAAGTGTTCACCTTCAGCCTCGTCATTGGAGGCGTTCCCGTAGGAACGGTGGCTATTGCACTGATAGGGTTAGGCTTCGTCCTCAGCTTCGTATTCTCAAACTATGAAGGAAGTATCGGTGAATCTATACTTTCGAGCTGTAAGAATATCGTATCGGTATTGCTTGGTGTGGTGAACGTATTTTCCGATATCGTTTCGTATATACGACTTTGGGCTGTGGGCCTTGCAGGTGCCGCTATCTCTGCTACCGTAAATGAACTGGCAGGACCGTTTTTCGGGAACTTTCTGTTTATGATAGTCGCCATCGTGCTTCTGGTGTTTGGACACGGACTGAATATGATCTTAAACGTTCTGTCCGTCATCGTTCACGGAATCCGACTCAACACCTTAGAGTTCTCCTCGCATTTAGATATGTCGTGGAGTGGGCATAAATTCAAACCGTTTAAAGAACAAATTGATTAAAAGGAGAATCGTTATGAATTTAGGATTATTAGCAACAGCACTGACAATGGGCATTGCCGCCATCGGTTCGGCAATTGGTATCGGTATTGCAGGACAGGCTTCCATCGGCGCTTGGAAGAAGTGCTATATGAGCAATAAGGCAGCGCCGTTTATTCTTACCGTTTTTGCCGGTGCGCCCTTGACCCAGACTATTTACGGCTTTCTTTTGATGCAACAGATGAAGAGCTCGACTGCTGATCCTTCCTTTTTGTTCGGCCTTGGAATTGCAGCGGGTATCGTTATGGCGTTTTCCGCGTATTTCCAGGGTAAGGCCGGTGCCGCAGGTGCAGATGCCTTGGCCGAAACGGGAAAAGGTTTCTCACAGTACATCACTGTTGTCGGCCTTTGCGAAACCGTTGCGTTGTTCGCGCTTGTTTTCAGCATGGTAGCCTTGGGGTAATATGAAGATCCATATCGGCAACACGTATACTACCGTAAACGGGATGATTCCCTTGGCTTTCGACCGGCTTCATACGGCAAGTATTATAAACATCAATGATGTATTTTGTGATTTGGAAAGGTGATACAAGTGCAAGTCGTTATTGCAATTGATTCCTTTAAGGGTAGCCTGTCCTCCTTGCAGGCAGGCAATGCCGTAAAAGAAGCGATACTGAGATCGGATAAATGCGCTGATGTATTCGTTGCCCCTCTGGCAGACGGCGGCGAGGGAACGGTAGAGGCTTTGTCTTCAGGCTTGAACGCGGAAAAGGTGAAGGTCGTTGTGAAAGGCCCGCTTTTAAAGCCTGTGAGCGCGGAATATTGCATTTTGAAGGATAGAAATATCGCTGTTATTGAGATTGCGGCAGCGGCCGGCATAACGCTTATATCTGCCGATGAGCGTAATCCGCTGGAAACGACTACCTTTGGCGTCGGCGAGCTCATTAAAGATGCGATAAATAGGGGATGCCGCCGTTTTATTATCGGAATTGGCGGCAGCGCCACCAATGACGGCGGTATCGGCATGTTGACAGCCTTGGGATACGAGTTTTTAGATGAGAACAATACCCCCATTGCGTTAGGAGCAAAAGGACTCAGGGATTTATACAGAATAGGTACAGCCAATGTAATTCCCGAACTGAAAGAGTGTACGTTTAACATTGCTTGTGACGTGAATAATCCCCTTTGCGGTGAAAACGGCTGCAGTGCCGTATATGCTCCGCAAAAAGGGGCAACCGAAGAGATGATAGAAGAGATGGACGCGTGGTTAAAGAACTATGCTGAAATTTCAATGAAGATCTCGACGAAAGCAGATGCGAATTACGCAGGTGCCGGCGCGGCGGGCGGATTGGGATTTGCTTTTTTGGCGTTCACCAATGCGACGTTAAAATCGGGGATTCAGATCGTTTTGGAAGAAACGGAAATTGAAAAGCGCATTATAAACGCAGATATCGTGGTAACGGGTGAAGGGCGACTGGATTCCCAGACGGTGATGGGGAAAGCGCCGATCGGTGTCGCAAGGCTGGCGAAAAAACACGGCAAAAAGGTGATCGCCTTTTCCGGGTGTGTGACCGAAGATGCCGAGGTGTGCAACGAGCACGGGATCGACGCTTATTTCCCGATCGTTCGCGGTGTCACGACCTTGGAGGAAGCGCTGAACACCGACAATGCGTACAAGAATCTTAAAAACACGGCTTATCAAGTCTTTAGGATGATTTACTTGATGCGATAATTTGCAATTTTTCCCGAATTCATTATCAGTATTTATTTACCGCACTCTTTGGCATTGATGGCGGCCAAAAGATGTGATACGATGCCTATGTAATAAGGAGTGAGCGTATATGAGGATATGTGAAACACTTGAAACCCCGATCGCCTACGAATGTGCCGCAGGAAATGCAGGAGCTTCTTCGGCAGGCCGGTATCTGCAACTATACCATTTGGAACGTCGGCAACGAGCTGTTTGGCTATTATGAGTGTAAAAACGGCGTGGAGTTTGCCGCCAAAACGCAGGCGGACAGCCCGATCGTAAAAAAATGGGATGAGTATATGGCAGATATTCTCATGATGGAAAAAGACCCTGTTACCGGTGCTCAACCGTTACTCAAGCAGGTCTTTCAATTTGATACATAAAGGAGCAGCCTCCTCTTGTTCGGGGGCTGCTCTTGCGTTCTTGACAAGAAAAAGCAGGCGATGTATAATGACTTTGATTTACGATAGAGGGGAACGAGGAAAATGAGTAAGATCACCATCACAAAACCGGCCTTGCGTTGGCTGTTCGGCGGAATCGGTTTCCATAACAGTGAAGCGACGATGGGCGCTCTTATGAGTGATACCTATAAAAATCAGATCGCCGTAAAAACATTTAATGAGATTTCTCCGACCTTCTCGCGTGTGTTTGCCGTGTACGCTGATTGGACAAAGGAAGCAATGGATGCCTTTGCCGATTACTATGATCTGACCTTCCGAAAAGCCGGTACGCTTATTTATGCAGTTCCCGGTCGATTGCCGTATATTACCGATGAAACGGATATTGAGGAGTATTGTGAAAAGATCGCTCAAAAGCTGGATTATCTTATCCATGAGAGACAGTGCACGAAGATCAAATACTATTGTGTAACGAATGAGCTTTCGGTGGGGAATACATACTGTTGGTTTGCGGATCACCTTGATCTTTTCAAGCAATACCACGAGTGCCTTTTCAAAGCGTTTCGCCGTCATAATGTGGATGTCGGTCTGTTGGCAACGGATGTATCGGGCGCAGAGAATTTTGATCAGATCGATTGGGCAATTAAAAATATGGATGAGATCACGTATGCCTATTGTGCGCACCTGTACAATTTTAACCAGGAAACGCCTCCGGGCTCTTTGAAGGCGTATGATTACTATATGTCCTTATTTGCACCTGCTGTTGAAAGTGCCAGAAAAAAAGAAAAGCGTTTTGTTTTAGGTGAATACGGTATCAAGACGCTTAAAGCACTTTCGTTTTCTCCGATGCGCAATGATTCGCAGTTTGCCATCGATTATCCGCAGCATGCAAACATATTTGCTTTGTCTTTTGCGGAAATGGCAATGGCGGTGGTAAACAGCGGGTGCTTTGCCGCCGCGTACTGGACGATGCTGGATTATCCGGATCCGCTTATTTGTGAGAATGGGGATACGCCGGAAGAGAAAGCACGTTATAATGCGGCCCGTTTTTCGGGGCATGGGCTCGAAATACGCTACAATAAAAACGGTATGATCCGCTGGTGCGATGAGGATAACGACTACCGTTCGTATGCCAGTTTGTATACAATGGGATATATGGCGAAGTTCTTTAAGAAAGGTACCCGCGTATTTGACAGTCAGTGGGATGACGAAAATGTTCGGTGCTGTGCGGTAAGCACGGATGATCGGGCAGTCAGTATTGCTATTCTAAACTGGAAGGACGAGGCAATCGACACGCAGCTGTCTCTTGATTACAACTGCGACAAACCGGCGAGAATGTACGTCTACGAGGCCGATCATGTGCCGTATAACGATTTCAATGACCTGCAACCGTGGAGCAAATTGGTGGATCTGAATGCAGAGGATCTGACGATTACGCTTCCTGCTAAATCGTTTATTATCCTGACGACGGATTATGTTGATCGCGTGCCTTCCAAGGTAAAGAACGTTCGGGTGAAGGGGACTATGCTGTCTTGGAGTGCTTCTCCCGACAGCGAGCATTGCTACTATCGCGTTTTTGCCAACGGAAAACAGATCGCCTCAACCGTCGCTCTTTATACCGAAATTGCCGATAAAAAGGCAAAGTACGAGGTCAGATCCGTGGATAAGTGGGGAAATGTGCGATAAGCGCATCGGTGGTGAAAACAATGGATTTCACGAAACTTAAGACCTGTATGGATGAATTGCTTTCGGAGTATCACGCTCCGGGCGTGGATTGTATCGTTTATCAAAATCACAAACCGCTTTATCGCTATTTTGCCGGTTTCCGTGACGTGGAAAACAAGATTTCACTTGACGGCAAGGAATTGTATTTCATCTTTTCAATGACGAAAATGATCACGTGTACAGCGGCGCTGCAACTGTTTGAGCAGGGCAAGTTTTCGATGGACGACGAGCTTTCAACCTTCTTGCCCGAATTCAAAACAATGAAGATTGCTTCGGGTGAGCTCAACGCGGAAACCGCTGCGAATATCACAACGGGTGCGAGCTTGGGGGAAAGTGTGAACACCGTTCAAGACGGCTATGCGAAAAATCCTATCCGCATACTCGATCTGTTTACGATGCGCGCCGGCCTCGATTACAATTTAAGTGATGAGAGCATAAATAAGGCGTTGGCATCGGGGAAAACGAGCACGTTGGATCTCGTTCGCGCAATGTGCGGTAAGACCTTGGGCTTTGAACCGGGCACAAGATTTCGATACAGCTTATGTCACGATGTGTTGGGTGCATTGATCGAGATATGGTCCGGTGAAAAATTGAGTGATTATATTCGAGAAAACATCTTTGAGCCTCTCGGTATGCGGCGCACCTTCTTTGGCGTACCGAAAGACGAATCAGTACTTGCGAATATGGCAACAAGATATTGCTATGATCAGAATGGTCAGCCGCAGCGACAACCGTCGGATTGTATGTATAACCTTTCCGAGGATTATCAAAGCGGCGGGGCAGGGCTGACCTCTTGCACGGAAGATTATGCGCTTTTTCTTGATGCGCTTGCGTGTGGCGGTGTCGGTGCAAACGGAAACCGAATCCTTAACGAAAGAACCGTAAAGCTTATGAAAACCAATCATCTGGAAGGGCAGTCGTTATCAGATTTTCACAAGCTGCGAGCGGGATACGGCTATGGCTTGGGTGTTCGTACGCATATGGATCCCGCTGAAAGCGGTTCGCTCAGTCCGGTCGGTGAATTCGGATGGGACGGCGCGGCAGGTGCGTTTTCAATGGTGGATACGGAGCACCGGCTTTCGCTAACCTATTTCCAACACTGCCATCGATGGAATCTTGAGATACAAAACAAAATAAGAAACGCCCTATATTCCTGCATAAAGGTATAACAAAAAGCACTTGCCGTAGCAAGTGCTTTTCCTTTACATATTCGGTTTGAAACTCGGCATCAGTTCCAGTTTGAACAGATTGGCGGCGTGTTTCTTATCAATGAGTGCTTTTTTCGTGGCATCCTCGATTACGCCGGTGCGGATATACACATCCAATTCCGCATAGGTGAAGCCGAGATTTTCTTCGTCGGTTTTCCCGCACAAGCCGTCGATGGGGGTTTTATCTACCAGTTCTTTCGGCAAGCCCAACAGATAGCCGATCTCTTTGACCTCGGTTACTGTCAGATGCGACATGGGGGAGAAGTCACCGGCAGCATCGCCGTATCGTGTGGAATATCCGACCCAGTCTTCAGACAGATTGCAGGTGTTGGCAACGCGCCCGTTGACCGACTGGCTGACCGCATACAAAGCGGACATACGGATGCGCGGCGGCAAATTGGTTTTTGCCTGCACGGAGATCGGGAGATCCTGCGGAAAGGAGCTCAAAATGCTGTCGACCGTATCTTTGATGTTTACAACATAGTGTTTGATTCCCAAATGATTGACCAGCAAATACGCCATATCAATATCGTGCTGCTCACCCTGCGGCATCAACACGCCGATAACGCGGTCTTTGCCGAGTGCTTCCACGCAAAGTGCTGCTGCTATGGAGCTGTCCTTGCCGCCGGATATCCCGACGACCGCGTTACAACCTTTTCCGTTTTCTTCAAAAAACGTGCGGATCCATTCTACACAATCATTTTTTACTTTTAGTGCATCAAACATATACACGGCGCCTCCGAAAATCAAGATCTATTGCATAGTATACCA
>CAYZXC010000057.1:0-8303 GCA_964482275.1 uncultured Eubacteriales bacterium | reverse complement strand
CCGATAGATGTACCTTGAAAAGTGTTCAAATCAAGAGTAATGATATTAGCGTAATCAACCGATATAGTGTTTCCCCTGTTATATCTGGCATCTGTAACCAGATACCCACCGACTTGTTAAGCGAGAGCGACATTACAAATCTTTATAATAGACTTTATCCATACACGCAGATTGATCCTATTGCAAAAGCACAACACATTGCAAATATACATAACAACTTTGACTCACAACCAATTCGGCAAACCACATCAACGGTTGTTCCAGTAACACAAGCCGAACCTATCCAAACAACTATAACAGACGAACCTAATGCCGAAAATGTTATACAAGCTGAAGATGAAACAATTGAGACAAAAGCGAATCTTGTAAATCCTGCCACACCAAAAACAGAACCAGAAAACCAAGATAATACAGAACCGCATATTTTAGAATGTCCTAAATGCAACGGAAATCTTGTTTTAAGAACCGCAACAAGGGGTGCAAATGCCGGAAACCAATTTTATGGGTGTAGTAATTACCCAAAATGCAAATATATCCAAGACTTGACAAACAAAACGACTGAATCAGCAAAGTGATACATTAGTAATATAGTGGATTACATTTACAAAGAACGCCGTTCCGGCGACTGCCGGAACGGCGTTCTTGTGTACTTATCCAAGCAGCATACGGTCGTTTGCAAACTCGCCGTTGCTGGCTTTGCCAAACAGCTCCATCAGATCGGAGACCTGCAGTTTTTGTTTCTCTTCTCCGGAAACATCGTAAATGATACGACCCTCGTGCATCATGATCAGGCGATTACCCAAACGGATCGCATCCTTCATATTATGAGTGATCATAATGGTGGTGAGGTTGTCACGCGAAATGATGTCATTGGTAGTTTCCAGAACCTTAGCGGCGGTTTTAGGATCCAGTGCCGCTGTATGCTCATCCAACAAGAGCAGCTTCGGTTTGAGCAACGACGCCATCAGCAAAGTCAACGCCTGGCGCTGACCGCCGGACAGCAAGCCGACCTTGGATGTAAGACGATTCTCTAAGCCGAGCCCCAATTGTTTCAGACGTTCGCGATACATCTCGCGTTCACCCTTGGAAATACCGCTTCGCAACCCACGCGGTTTTCCGCGACGCGCGGCAAGCGCCAGGTTCTCTTCTATCTGCATTGTCGGCGCGGTACCCATCATCGGATCTTGGAACACACGACCGATGAATTTCGCGCGCTTATGCTCAGACAATTTGGTAATATCGGTTCCATCGATCACGATATGACCCTCATCCACAGGGAAAGTACCTGCAACCGAGTTGAGCAAGGTCGATTTACCGGCACCGTTTCCGCCGATAACCGTGACAAAATCACCGGCTTGCAAATGCAGATTCACACCGTTCAGCGCCACTTTTTCGTTGACGGTACCGGCGTTAAACGTCTTGGAAATGTTTTGAATATCAAGCATGATTCGCCCCACCTTTCTTCGATCGTTTGGAGGCGTGTTTATCCTTGATATACGGAATAAACAAGGCCACTGCAACGAACGCGGCAGAGAACAGCTTAAGGTCGTCTGTATTCAGACCAAGCTGGATAACAAATGCGATCACCACATAATAGATGATAGCCCCGATAACAACGCCGGCAAGCTTCAGAGCAAAATTATTGAAAATACGATCAAACAATACTTGTCCGATGATAACCGCCGCCAAACCGATAACGATCGCACCGCGACCCATATTAACGGTAACACTGCCCAAATACTGCGTATACAACGCACCGCTGAGACCGACCAGACCGTTGGACAGGATCAAGCCGAGGAATTTCATTGTATCGGTATTGATACCCTGTGCGCGGCTCATATTGGAGTTGGCACCGGTCGCACGAATCGCGCAACCGAGCTCTGTACCGAAAAACCAGTACAAAAGCGCAATGATCGCCACAACAAAAAACAAGGCAACCACGCACGACATCACTTTGTCACGGCCGGTGACCCACAACGGGTATTTGTCCACACTCACAGCCAACATGGATTTACCCATGATGCGCAGATTGATGGAATACAACGCAAGCTGTGTCAGAATACCGGAAAGAATCGGCGGAATACCCATGCGTGTATGCAAAAGGCCCGTCAAAACGCCGCCAAGAGCACCCGCACAGAACGCCGCGATCATGGCGATCCAGACCGGTACACCCTTAATGATCAAAAGCGCCGCCACAGCGCCACCTGTACAGATCGAGCCATCAACCGTCAGATCGGAATAATCCAAGAGCTTATAAGTGATAAAAACGCCCAATGCCATGATACCCCAAATCAACCCTTGCGCTATCGCATCGGGAAGCATTTTGAGTAAAGACATTAAAAAGTCCATGGAGACACCCTCCGTCATTTGATAATAAAACAACACGCGCCGGAGAGGAATTTCCCCTCCGGCTGCGAGGAACTACAGAAATTATTGCAGATCTTCCGGAATCGTCAGACCCATCGCGGTGGCATTATCCTGATTGATGACCAGTTCCATGTCCTCCGCTTTCATAAAGCCGATAGGTGTGGTAGCCGGATCGGCACCATTGACCAAGATCTCGTACGCCATCTCACCGGCCTTGTAGCCCAGCGTGTAGTAATCGATGGACACGGTTGCCGTTCCGCCGGACTCGACCATACCGGACTCACCGCAGATAACCGGAACCTTCGCAGGAACAGCAATATTTTTGACCGCTTCCATGTTCTCAGCAAACAGGTTATCGGTGGGGATATAGATAACATCTGCCTGTTCGCAGGCCGAGGTCACAACGCTCGAAATGGTGGACACATCGCTGGCGGTGAGGATCACGGCCTCTAAGCCGGCCGTGGTGTAAAGGTCTTTCGCCTGATTGCCCTGAATAACCGAGTTGGGCTCAGCGGAGCAATACACGATGGCAACCTTCTGGGCATCAGGGCAGAGCTTCTTTGTCAGCTCAACATGCGCCTCGATATCGCTCAGGTCGGAATAACCGGTAACATTACCGCCGGGGGCATCGTTGGACGCTACGATCGCCGCCTCTTCCGCCACATAATCGGTAACCGAGGTACCGACGATCGGAATGGTCGCGGTCGCTTCTTTCGCCGCGATAACAGCCGGTGTCGCGTTTGCCATGATCAGATCAACACCGTCGTTAACGAACTTCGTCACAATGGTGGAGCAGTTGGTCTGCTCGCCGCTCGCCACTTGGACATCGAATGCAACGTCGTCGCCCAGCTTGTCTTTCAACGCTGCCTTGAAGCCTTCGGTCGCTTTGTCCAGTGCCACATGTTGCTGCAGCTGCACGATACCGACCTCATACTTTGCCTCCGTCGCTCCCGAATCGCAAGCGCACAAAGCGCACAGCATAACGACTGCCAAGAGCAAACACAAAACTTTTTTCATACAGAATCCTCTCCTTCCAAAATAAGCGGCAAATCGCTTTACCACTTTATAGCCCTAAATTGATGGTATCATTATACACCCATGTTCGACCGATGTCAATACCGCATCCAAACTTTTTCATTTTGCACGGTATTCGGGCGAAAAAGCGCGTAAGCACATTCAAAGAAACAAAAAAACGCCCCGCAGGGGCGCATTTTTTGAAAATTATTGACGGCGGTTGCGCAGAACTTCCTCAACGATGCGGCGGATCATCGCCTCATCGGGCATATTGGCAGCGACACCCGCCTTGCCGCAGCAGCCGAACAGCTGCATTTTTTCGGAAACCGAGACCTTGATGGCATCACGAATAGAGGGCAGCAGATCAATAATGCCCTTGCCCATATCGGTAAAGTGCGCCAGTGCAGCAGAAACTGCAGCAACGTTGATATCCGTAAAGATGTTGACTTTGGAAATACCCATTTCAATGCACTTGCGGAAATCCTCGTCCGTCAGACCGGAGCCGCCATGCAGGACCAAAGGTGTCGACACGGTATTGGCGATCTTCTGAATGCGGTCAAAATCAAGTTTCGGAGGCAGCTTATAAGCGCCGTGCGCCGTACCGACAGCGATCGCCAAGGCGTCTACACCGGTACGCTCCACGAAATCCTTGGCCTCTTCGGGCGTCGTATAGAACTTTGAGGCATCGTTCTGTTGCTCTGCTGTCGCAGCGCCTTCCGCGCCACCGACATGACCGATCTCACCCTCGATAGAGGCGCCGTAGGAGTGAGCAATATCCGCCATTTCCTTAACGCGGGCGCAGTTGTTCTCATATGTATCGGTCGAGCAATCGTACATAATGGACGAAAAACCAAGCTTCAAAGCCTTCAGGCAGGTTTCTTTATGCAGGCCATGATCGAGATGTACAACGACCGGCACCTTGGCACGCTTCGCCATGGGAATAAGGATCATCGCCAGATCATCCAGCGAATTGTACGGCAAGAGCACCTCTGCAGTACCGAAAATCACGGGAGAGCCGGTCTCCTCAGCCGCCGCAATGATCCCCTGCGCGAGCTCCAACGTTACCGCGTTAAACAAGCCAACTGCATAATGGCCTTTTTTGGCTTGCGGCAATACTTCGTTCATGGTTACTAACATAAAAAAGATCCTCCGTTCCTGTTAACGATTCGAATAATTACAGTTATTATAATACGCTTTGTGAGTATTTTCAAGTATCAGAACAAAAAATGATGACGAATTTTGCCAAAAATCATTTTCCTTGTCCATTCGTCAGCGTATCAAACAACTGCCGATATTGTTTCTCCACAAGTACAAACTCCGCTTGTGAAAAGTCCAACGTTCCGTATAACGGCGGGGTCGTTTCGGACATACGCTCCCCCATGATCTGCGCAAACTCATGGTATAAAAGTGCGTCATCCACATCAAACACCTGATCCCGTTCCTCCGCCGTCAGCGTCGGTGCGATCCACTTATCAAAAATCGTATTTTGCAGTTGTTCCTCCACCTCAAGATAGTACGGCAACAGCTTTTTGATGGGGCGCGTAACATCCGACAAATACGCTTCACTCGCATCATGTAATAAGCAACCGAGCTGCACACGTTTTGAATATCCCCTTGCCGCCGCTTCTTTTGCGCAGTTGACACAGTGCTGAGCGACCGAATAAAAGTACGGAAAATGCCCGTTCGCGCGGCACATCAGTGACAGTGCGTGGGCAATATCCACAATTTGGATCTCCTCCTCGGCTGGATTTACGGGATCAAACGGCTTTTTCGAATAGGTTGTAATCGTACTCACAGCTCACACCGCCTTATCTTAATACGCCATCATTACAGCATATTGACTTTTGCTGACGTTTCGTCAGCATTATATTCTATTCTGTCACCGGTTTTGTTAAAAGCGTCTATAAAAGTAAGATACTCGTCTTTTGATGCAAACATCGGCTCAAATTCAGCAAGCACACGTTTCGCCTCCTTGGCACCGTCGGAAAGAAGTATCAGCAGCATTCCGAGCTGCATCTTGGCGCTTGCGACGCAAGCAGCTATGGGATCTTTGATCTCGTAGTTACTGCCATGCGCTCTACCGGCTGCGCCACCGGCGTAGGGGTGTACGACGGGCATCACGCAACTGAGATCACCCATATCCGTGCTACCGGAGCTCAGCCCACCGTACATCGTGAAATCATACTCAGGAATCGCCCTCCGTGCCGCCTCGGCAACGATGTTTACCAAATTCTTATCGTTAACAAGCGGTGCATATCCCGGTATGTCAATGATCTCAACGTTTGTACCAACGGAAAGTGCTGCCCCGCACAGGGCCCTGTTCACTTTTCGGTTTGCGTCACAGATCGCCTCAAACGTTGCGCCGCGCACATAGCTTTCCAAAACGGTTCTTTCCGGAATGGCGTTCACCATCGAACCGCCTTCGGTGATGATCGGGTGAACGCGTATGACATCCCGCTCTTGAAAGGTCTCGCGAATGGCATTGATCGCATTCAGACCGCAATTAGCCGCGTAAAGAGCGTTCCTCCCGCCCCACGGCGCCGAGCCCGCGTGCGAAGCAACGCCTTTATATATGATCTTTTTGGCTAAGCAGCCAACAGAACCCCGCTGGGCACCGAACGAAGAGGAGGTATGCACCATAAACGCTATATCCACGCCGTCAAAATACCCTCTTGACAAAAATTCACATTTTCCGCCGAGATATTTGATCTTGCCTTCCTCTTGCAATTTTGTGCGGTATCCGATCTCCAAAAGTTCTTCCGCAGGGACGGCACAAAGCCGTATTTTTCCGCAAAACTTATCTAAAATACCGGGTTCTTTCAGCGCCGCCGCAATACCGACAAAAGCGGCGCACTGTGCATTGTGACCGCAGGAATGTACAGCACCCGTTTGCGGATCGGCATCTTTGTGTTCGGGGCATATAATAGAATCCAATTCCGCTAAGATCATGATCTCCGGCCCCGGCTTACCGGTATCAACAACCGTATAAAAGCCGGTGATACCTTCTGCCATAACGAGTTCATATCCCAGGTCCTCAAGCGTTTTTGCCATATAGGCTGATGTTTCGAACTCTTTATATCCGGTTTCGGGATGTTGCCAAACAAACCGTTCTGCATCCAAAATCCTTTGCGTGTGTTTTTCGACTGCTGCGTTAAGTTCTTTCACAAATATCCCCCTCATCGTTTAGGCAGTCCTTTTCGCAGGCAGGCTGCCCTTGTCTTATGCAAACGATTCTCACAAGAACGTCCCCCGCATGACAAAAATTACGTTGCTACTATATCATACACAGTCAAAAAATTCAATAATCGGCGTAAAAAGCGTTGAACGCATTTTCTCGCTATGCTATACTGAACTTGAGGTGATACCCGTGAATAAACGACGGTACATCAAAAGTGTTTCGCTAAGCTCGCCGATCAACAGCCACTCCTATCTGAATTCCCTTGCGGCTGTAAAGCATCTGCAAAAGCATGAGCAACTGGAATTTGTCAGCGACGTCACCTTTTTTGTGGGCGAAAACGGAACGGGAAAATCGACTCTGATCGAAGCGCTCGCGGTTGCATGCGGCTTTAACCCCGAAGGCGGGAGCCGGAATTTCAATTTCTCCACCTGCAATTCGCATTCTGAATTATGGAAGCATCTCACTCTCGCCAAAACCGATTATGCCAACGACGGCTTTTTTCTGCGTGCCGAAAGCTTATACAACGTGGCAAGCAATATTGATGAACTGGACAGTATTCCGGCTGCCGCACCCTCTGTGATCTCAAGCTACGGTGGCGTTTCTCTGCACCGGCAATCCCACGGCGAAAGCTTTTTGGCCTTGGTTCAAAACCGATTCGGCGGTAACGGTCTGTATATCCTCGACGAACCGGAGGCCGCACTGTCACCAATGCGACTGCTCACCCTGATGATCGAAATGGATCGACTGGTAAAGCAAAACTCCCAGTTTATTATCGCCACTCACTCCCCCTTACTGATGGCGTTCCCCGGAGCAACTGTATTCGAGTTTTCCGCCGACGGCATCCGTCAAACCGATTATAAAAACACCGATCATTATCTCGTCACCAAGCGATTTCTCAACGACCCGGAAGGAATGGTTACTGAGCTGTTAAATGAGTAATAACAAAAGGCACCCTCCGTAAGGAAGGTGCCGCAGTTATATTCGCCGTAAGGCGAATTTCATTGAAAAAAGCATCGACTTTGTCGATGCTTTTTTCTGCGAAAGGGCAGTATAACGGTGCGTAAATGGGGTAAAGAAAAGCGAAAAAGTGCATAATCGATATAGCCAACAAATTGCAATTTACGGGTGTAATAGAAATACCTGATTTGGGTATCCAAATTCTTCAATCAGTTCATCTTCGACGAAGCCGAATTTCTTGTATAGCGCTCTCGGTGCAGTCCCTTTTTCATCTTCTTTTCGGAATGTGTTCGAACCCCTACATATTTTTAATTTCTTCTTCTGACATTTCAACATATGGTTTATCTATAAATATAGTTTCAGTTGTATCTGGTATTTTCGATAAAAGTTCTGTTGTGTCGATGTTACACTGTAAATGTTCATTTTCTCCATATTCATTTCTTGCAACGCAAATAAACTCAACATTGTTCCAATCTATTTCAAAATGTGTAACAATGTTAGTACCATCAGTTACATCAAAAATATCTTCTTGATTATCAATAATATACTCTCTAAGAACCTCATAAATAGCATCTTTGCCTATTTTAATGATCTTATATTTACCTTCAGGAATTGTTTTTTCGTTCTTTTTAAAAAATGCCATTATATCACCGCCTTTTAAAATATTATAGCAGAAACTTTAAGCTAAATCAATTATTCATTATTCATCAGCGTAGCGACTTCATTATTCAATATTCATTGAAAACAGCATTTGAAACCGCGATTAAAACCTCTGTTGTAATCATTT
>CAYZXC010000056.1:0-8344 GCA_964482275.1 uncultured Eubacteriales bacterium | reverse complement strand
GGTCACCCTTGCGGTGCGGGCCGTCCAGGATCATCTGGTCGCCGGTGTAAGCGTGAACGGTGGTCATGATACCGCTCTGGATCGCAGCATAGTCGTTAAGAGCCTTCGCCATGGGAGCGAGGCAGTTGGTGGTGCAGGAAGCGGCGGAGATGATCTTGTCCTCCGCGGTCAGGGTCTCGTGGTTTACGTTGAACACGATAGTCTTCAGATCGTTGCCCGCGGGAGCGGAGATAACGACCTTCTTAGCGCCGGCATCAATGTGAGCCTGGCTCTTGTCCTTGCTGCAGTAGAAGCCGGTGCACTCCAGCACGACGTCCACGCCGATCTCGCCCCAGGGCAGATCCGCAGCGTTTTTCTCAGCATAGATCTTCAGCTCTTTGCCGTCCACCGTGATGGTACCGGCCTCGTCGTCCGCGACGACGGTGTGACCGTCGTAACGACCCTGAGCGGTATCGTACTTCAGAAGATGAGCCAGCATGCTGGGTTTGGTAAGATCGTTGATCGCAACGATTTCGTAGCCTTCGGCGCCGAACATC
This sequence comes from uncultured Eubacteriales bacterium, assembly GCA_964482275.1. Lineage (GTDB taxonomy): Bacteria > Bacillota > Clostridia > Oscillospirales > Acutalibacteraceae > RGIG3009. The sequence goes on along the minus strand of CAYZXC010000056.1, from coordinate 7,808 downwards.
TGACGGAACGCCAGGCGGCCGATGCGGCCAAAGCCATTGATTGCAACTTTAACTGCCATAACTAAATTCCTCCAATTACTTAATCTTTTACCATATTACACTCTTTGAGCGTAATTTTCAATAACTTTGATAAAATTTTAACCATCGAGCCCAAATTTATACCGTTGTAGCAAGGAATTCGCCTCTCAAATGGTTTTTTCGTGGATTTTGCCTAAGAGTCATCCTCTTCTTCCGGATCATACACCGTGAACCATTGATCGCTGATCAGATACTCGGCACCCTCACCGTCCTCGCCGTCGTCGGGATACTCCTCAACGATTTCTTCTGCAGCCTCTTCTTCACACGCGTTACCGAAGCTTTGCGCGAATGCGGTCACGAAGGCAAACAGCGCTACACCGAAATCCGGTGCGACGACCAGTGCGCAGGTATCAAACGCCGCCTGCTCCTGCGCCAAAAACAACCCCGCCTGCGTCATGCCGCTGACGGTGCACAGCAAGCCGGTACACAGCGACACGCCAAAGAAAAAACGAGAAGATCTTTCACCGACGCCGGATATCTGCCGCGCCAACAGTACGAAAAACAGCATTTCAAACACGACCGTGCTCAGATCGTACACGTTACGGAACAAGCCAAGCGAGCTGACGTGCGACGTGATATAGCGGATCAAACGGATCCAACTCCACAGCACCGGAACCAACGCCAGCAGCGGCATACACAGGCGCGTTGTGCGCTCCGAGCGCCACCAGCGCACTGCCAAAAGCAGAAAAAACGCCCCGCCCAAAAGACCGGCGGCAATCAGCAGAAACACAAACAGCTGATCCAAACCGCTTACCGAAGCCTTACTGGGATACGGCACGACGCCCAGCGTGACCCATTCGTGCGCAGTCACGACCGAAAAGATCACCAGCGTCGCTCCGGCAACAGCCGCTCCGGCTGCGGATATCCGCGCCATACGACCGCCGACTGTGATCGGCGGGATATGGTTTAAGCCGGACAGCACCAGCAGCGCGGCAAGCAACGCACCGCAAGCCACCAATGTGATTGCGTACGGGAGCGGCTGATCGAACGCGATCGGCGTTAAAGCAGCGCGTAAAACGGCAAGGACCACCGCTGCCGCCGCTGTCAGCACGCAGGCGTGGCGGTGGTATTGCTGTATCGTTATGTCACGTTCATTGTTCATACGCTACGTTCACCCACTATATTGTATCATATTTCCTCAGAAAATCAACCAACCGAGGAAATTTTTCACACTTCCTTCAAAGACGGCACACCGCCATCCCACGGTGTGCCGTCTTCCTGTTTTATCTGTTTTCCAGTTCAATATACTGCTTTTCCTTATTGAACGGCTTGTACGCCGGTCGGATGATGCGATTTCCCGTCAGATATTCCTCCAGACGGTGTGCACACCAGCCGCTGATCCGCGCCACGGCAAACAGCGGCGTGAACAGATCCTCAGAGATCCCAAGCGAGCGGTATACCAGTCCGGAATACATATCAACGTTCGCGCAGATGGCGCGATCGATTCCACGCACCTGAGCCATGACCGACGGGGCGAGACGTTCCACCGCATCCAAAAGGCGGAACTCGTCGCCGTAGCCGTTTTTCTCCGCCATACGCGCAGCCTCCTGCTTGAGCAGCACGGCGCGCGGGTCGGACAAGGTGTAAACGGCATGCCCCATACCGTAGATCAGACCGGAGCCGTCGCCGGCTTCACGACGCAGTATCTTACCGAGATAGGCGGCGATCTCATCATCGTCACGAACATCGCAGATGTTTTCTTTGATATCGCGGAGCATCTCCGTGACCTTCAGGTTTGCACCGCCGTGGCGCGGGCCTTTCAAGGAACCGATCGCCGCCGCAACGGCAGAATAGGTATCCGTTCCGGACGAGGTCAGCACGCGTGTCGTAAACGCCGAGTTGTTACCGCCGCCGTGTTCAGCGTGCAGCAACAGACACAGATCCAAAAGCTGCGCTTCCTCTTCCGTATACTTGGCATCGGCACGGATCGTGCGCAGCACGGTTTCCGACGTAGACAGACCGGGAAGCGTCTGGTGGAAATACATACTTTCCTTGTCGTAGTGCCGACGCTTGACCTGATACGCGTAGCCAAGCGCCGAGGGCAACAACGCGATCAAACGGATGCACTGGCGCAGTACGTTTTCCAGGTTTTCCGGTTCCGGATTCTCATCGTACGAATACATAGCAAGCACCGAGCGTGCCATTTTATTCATGATGTTCGGTGACGGAGCCTTTAGGATCATATCCTCGGCAAAATACTCCGGCAACTCGCGATTGGCCGACAACAGCTCGCAGAAATCCGAAAGCTGCTGGCGTGTCGGCAGCGAACCGAACAGCAATAAGAACGCAACCTCCTCAAAGCCGAAGCGTCCCTGCCCGTGACTGCCGTTTACCAGATCCTCGATCGCATAGCCGCGGTAGGTCAATTCGCCCTTGACCGGCAGCTTCTCACCCTCCGACAGCACGTAGCCGTGAACGTTACAGATGCGGGTCAAGCCCGCAACGACACCGGTTCCGTCCGCGTTGCGTAAGCCGCGCTTGATGTCCTGATTGTTATAGCGCTCCGGAGCGATCCGGTTATTTTCTTTGACTTGCTCGCATAAAGATGTAAACAAGCTGTTTTTGCACGCGATATCCACCTTCAAACAGCCCTTTCAAAAAAATAAGTGTTTCTATTATGCACTGTACACGCAAAAAAGTCAAATGTTTTTTTGTCAAAGGAGATTTGTATGAAGCCTTATATCGGAATCTGTTTACTTTGCTACTGCCTGTTTTTGCTGGCACCGTTGCCGATGCTGCGTTCGTCTGCGGCTTCGCCGGACGAACCCGTCACGGCACCCGCCACACCGGACGAGCCTGACGAACCGGCTGATCCCGACGCCGTCTTTAAGGTGTTGGACGCGGATGCCGGTGTCATTTATACCTTTTCCGAACGGGATTTTCTGATCTATACCGTGGCATCCGAAATGCCGGCGTCATACCCGACCGAGGCGCTCAAAGCACAGGCGGTCGCGACCTATACCTACTACACATACGAAAAAGCCAGACAGGCGGATAACGCCGCCGCGTTGCAGGGCGCGGATTTTTCCGCCGTTCCCTCCTCGTTTCCCGAAACCTATTCTCCGGAGGGACTCAAAAACTATTGGGGCGATAACTACGATACGTATCTGCAGACCATCGCCGCGGCGGTGGATGCAGTTTACGGCAAACAGATCTTGTACGACGGTTCACCGATCTTCGCGGCATATCACAGCTGTAACGCAGGGAAAACCGAATCCTCAAGCATCGTGTGGGGTAACGAGTTTGCCTATTTACAACCGGTCGTCAGCAGCGGGGATGCGCTGTCCCCCTATTACGAAGCCACCGTTACCGTGTCGGACGCGGATTTTGCCGCGGCTTTTGAGGAACTGTCCCTCACCGGTGACGCCGGCGGCTGGATCACCGGCACCCCCACGGTATCGGCTTCCGGCACGGTGACCGCCATCACCATCGGCGGCAGCACTTTCACCGGCAAGCAGGTGCGCGAGGCGCTGGCTCTGCGTTCCGCCTGCTTTTCGGTAACACACGGTAAAAACGGGTTTACGTTCACCGTCAGCGGCTACGGCCACGGCGTCGGCATGAGCCAGTACGGTGCCAAGGTCATGGCGGAGCAAGGCTTCACCTGGGAGGAGATCCTCAAGCACTACTACACGGGTGTTACGATCGAATGATCTCAGCTCTTCTGCTTTTTGTGCACGCGCAGTAACAGCTTTTCGACCCATCCTTTTTTGAATTTGAGTGAAACATAGCCGATCAGCGAAATGAACGCGGCACCGACCGAGTCTACGATCAGATCGGTCATGGTGTCACGAAGTGCCTCTCTGCCGACAAGCGGCTGCCCACCTGCCAGTGAATGCTTTTGCATATTCATTGTCAAAATGCCGTCTGCCGCAAACTCGTATATCTCCCACACCACATCCACCGCAACGGCAAAGCAGAAGGCGAATACCGCTACGAACGCCGGACTCAGGTTAAACGGCACGCGGTCGGTCTTGTTGAGCAGACTCAGCACGGAAAACCCTAACGCTCCCAGCGCGATCCCGCTGAAGGTGTGCAGGATGGTATCCCAATGCGGGATCAAAAAATAAAAACCGCGCACCTCACCAAGATAGATGGCACAATACAAAAACGCCGCGTACAGGATCATCATAAACGAGGGGATCTCCACGCCCCATTTGCGGTACAGCCAGCCGGGCAGCAGCATGGCAAAAATACCGAGAATGGATTGCAGCAGCATCAGCATGTAATCACTTTTCACGCGGGTATACCCTTCGGTCGGCACCGACGGAGCAAGGATCATCTCGATCGCCACCACGACAGTAGAGGCAACCATCGTGATAAAGACGATCAGCGATATGACTTGACGCGCGGTTACTTTATGTTCTTTTTTCATTTTTCCACCTTCTTTTTTCCAGTATACGTCGTATTGCAAAACGCTTGGTGAATAAACGGTGAATTTGACAGCATCTTTTATATCATGCCCAAAGCACAACAGGAAAACCGACCCTGCCGCATTTGGCAGGGTCGGTTTTTGAACGAATCTTATTCGTTGTACAGCGCTTGCAGCTTCTGCAGATGCTCGTAACGCTTCATAGCAGCCTCTTCGGCTTCGGTGAACAGCGCCTCGGCACGCTCAGGGAAGGAGCGGGTCAGCGAGGAATAACGCGCCTCGTTCATGATGAAGTCACGATAGCTGGTGGTCGGGGCCTTGCTGTCGATGACGAATTTCTTCTCGGCAGTGGGATTGTAGCGGAACATGTTCCAGTAACCGCAATCCACAGCCTTCTTCATCTCAGCCTGGCAGTTGACCATGCCGCCCTTGATGCTGTGCATCTCGCAGGGCGCGTAGCCGATGATCAGGGACGGGCCCGGATACGCTTCGGCTTCCGCGATCGCCTTGATGGTCTGATTCATATCAGCGCCCATCGCGATCTGAGCAACGTAGACGTAGCCGTAGGACATCGCGATCTCGGCGAGGCTCTTCTTGGCGATCGCCTTACCGGCAGCGGCAAACTGTGCCACCTGACCGATCTGCGAAGCCTTGGAGGCCTGACCGCCGGTGTTGGAGTACACCTCGGTATCGAATACCATGATGTTGATATCTTCGCCGGAAGCGAGGACGTGGTCCACACCGCCGAAGCCGATATCGTATGCCCAACCGTCACCGCCGAATACCCAGACGGATTTCTTGGACAGATACTCTTTGTTTTCGAGAACTTCGGGAGCGGTCGGGCAACCGGCAGCGGCTGCTTTCTCCAGCTCGGCGACCAGAGCCTTGGTGGCCTTGGTGTTCTCGGCGCCGTTGTTAACGGTGTTCAGGTAGGCTTCTGCAGCCGCCTTGAACTCGTCAGTAGCCTTCTCGGATTCCGCCATTCCCTTGACCTGCTCGATCAAGCGGGCGCGGACGGCTTTCTGGCCGAGATACATACCGAAGCCGTGCTCAGCGTTATCCTCAAACAAGGAGTTTGCCCACGCAGGGCCGTGGCCTTCCTTGTTGACGGTGTACGGCGAGGTCGCCGCAGGGCCGCCCCAGATGGAGGAACAACCGGTGGCGTTCGAGATGTACATTCTGTCACCGAACAACTGGGTGATCAGGCGAGCGTACGCGGTCTCGGCGCAGCCTGCGCAGGAACCGGAGAACTCAAGCAGGGGCTGCTTGTACTGACTGCTGATAACGGTGTTGCCCTGGATCTCCGGTTTCTCGGAAACCTTAGCCACACAGTAATCGAACACTTCCTGCTGCGCATCCTGCGACTCGCGGGATACCATCTTCAGGGAGTTGGTCGGGCACACGCCGACGCAGACGCCGCAACCCATACAATCCATCGGCGATACCGCCATGGTGTAGGAATAATTGGTCTTGATAACCGGCTTCGGCGAAACCTTCATTGCCTCAGGAGCTGCCGCAACCTCTTCCTCGTTCAGAGCGAACGGACGGATGGTCGCGTGCGGGCAAACGAAGGCGCACTTGTTACATTTTGCACAAGTGGTCGCATCCCATTCGGGAACGAGAACGGCAACCGCGCGTTTCTCGTAAGCGGAAGCGCCATGCTCAAAGGTACCGTCAGCGTGATCCATAAACGCGGAGACCGGCAGCGAATCGCCGTCCATCTTGCCGACGGGTTTCATGATAGTGTCCACCATCTTGACCAGCTTGGCAGGACCGTTCTCGGTCACACAGGCAGCTGCATCTTCAGCGTTTGCCCAGTCAGCCGGCACGTCGATCTTCACGAACGCGGTAGCGCCGGCGTCGATCGCCTTGTGGTTCATTTCGACGACGTCCATACCCTTCTTGGAGTAGGACTTGGTCGCCGCTTCCTTCATATAGCGGATCGCATCTTCCTGCGGCATGACGTTCGCCAGCGTGAAGAACGCGGACTGCAGAATGGTGTTGGTGCGTTTGCCCATACCGATCTGCATCGCGAGGTCGATCGCGTTGATGGTGTAGAGCTGAACGTTGTTCTTGGCAATGTAGCGCTTGGTCTCGGCATCGAGATGCTCGGCCAATTCTTCCGGCGTCCACTGGCAGTTGATCATAAAGACACCGCCGGGTTTGACGTCGTTGACCATCTTATAGCCCTTGATGACGTAGGACGGGTTGTGGCAAGCCACGAAGTCCGCCTTGTTGATGTAGTACGGGCTCTTGATCGGCTGATCGCCAAAACGCAGGTGCGAAATGGTGATACCGCCGGTCTTCTTGGAGTCATACTGGAAGTATGCCTGCACGTACTTGTCGGTATGGTCACCGATGATCTTAATGGAGTTCTTGTTGGCACCGACGGTACCGTCGCCGCCCAGACCCCAGAACTTGCATTCGATGGTGCCTTCCGCAGCCGTGTTGGGAGCAACCTCCTCCGGCAGGGACAGACCGGTCACGTCGTCGACGATACCCATCGTGAACTGCGCCTTGGGAGCGTCTTTCGCAAGCTCCTTGTACACCGCGAACAGGCTGGAGGGCGGGGTATCCTTGGAACCCAGACCGTAACGGCCGCCAACGACCTTAATGTCGGAACGACCCTGAGCCGACAGCGCGGCAACGACGTCGAGGAACAGCGGCTCGCCGAGCGCACCGGGCTCCTTGGTTCTGTCGAGAACCGCGATCTTCTTGACGGAAGCCGGAATAGCCTTCGCCAGATGCTCAGCGGAGAACGGACGGTACAGGCGAACCTTGACCAGACCGACCTTTTCGCCGGCGGCGGTCAGGTAATCAATAACCTCTTCTGCCACGTCGCAGACAGAGCCCATCGCGATGATCACGCGCTCGGCATCCGGTGCGCCGTAGTAGTTGAACAGCTGATAATCGGTACCCAGCTTCGCGTTGACCTTGCCCATGTACTCCTCAACGATACCGGGGATCGCTTCGTAGTACTTGTTGCAAGCCTCACGGTGCTGGAAGAAGATATCGCCGTTTTCGTGAGAACCGCGCATGACCGGATGCTCCGGATTCAGAGCGCGTTTACGGAACGCGGCAACCGCGTCCATGTCGCACATCTCTTTAAGATCTTCGAAATCCCAAACCTGGATCTTCTGGATCTCGTGAGAGGTACGGAAACCGTCAAAGAAGTTGATAAACGGTACACGGCCCTTGATGGTCGCCAAGTGAGCAACAGCACCTAGGTCCATGACTTCCTGCGGGTTGGTCTCCGCCAGCATGGCGAAACCGGTCTGACGGCAGGCGTACACGTCGGAGTGATCGCCGAAAATGTTCAGCGCATGCGACGCGACGCAACGAGCCGAAACATGGAAGACGG
>CAYZXC010000055.1:0-8669 GCA_964482275.1 uncultured Eubacteriales bacterium | reverse complement strand
ACCGATCGCCCGCCGATGGATGCGTTGGTGCGCGAGCAGGTCGAGGTCGAGATCAAATATGAAGGCTACATCCGCCGTCAACAGGCGGATATCGACGAAATGCGGCGGCTGGAAAATCGCTTGTTGCCGGAGGATGTCGACTACACAAGCATTGTCGGTCTGCGCAAGGAAGCGCAGGAAAAACTCGGAAAGATCCGGCCGCGCAGTATCGGGCAGGCATCCCGCATCAGCGGCGTCAGCCCGGCGGATATATCGGTGCTTATCGTATGGTTGGGGGCAAACATATGATTGATACAGCGTTGCTTCGTTTGTATGCAGCCGAATATGGGATAACGGTCAGCGACACCGCTTGTCAGAAATTCGATCGGTATGCGGAGCTGCTTGTTGATTGGAATCAGCGGATGAATCTCACCGCGATCACCGAGCCGCACGATATCGTGCTCAAGCATTTTACAGACAGCCTGACCGCGCTGACGGTTTTACCCGAAAAAACCGGCGTTTCGGTGATCGATGTGGGCACGGGCGCGGGATTTCCCGGCATTCCGCTTGCGATCGTGCGAGAGGATATTCAGCTGACCTTGTTGGACAGTCTGAATAAACGGCTGGTGTTTTTGAAGGAAGTCTGTGATGCGCTGGGTATTCGGGCGCAGCTCATCCATTCCCGCGCCGAGGAAGGCGGGCGAAATCCGAAATTGCGTGAGCAGTATGACATCGCGACCGCCCGCGCGGTTGCCGCGATGCCGGTACTGTCGGAATATTGCCTGCCGTTTGTGAAGGTTGGCGGGCAATTTATTGCGATGAAAGGGCCGGACAGCGATGCCGAGCTTGAAGCGGCAAAACGCGCTGTGGAGCTTCTCGGAGGACACATATCCACCGTAAACGAGCTCGCTCTTCCCTGTCATCCGCACGACGGTGTGGCGCAGCAGGAGCGCCGCTTGTTTGTAATTGATAAGATCAGACCTGCGCCGGCGCGGTTTCCGCGTCAGTCGGCGAAGATATCGAAAGAACCGTTGGGGTGAGTCGTATGCAGCAACGAAAAATGGACCGTATCAGTGAATTGACCCGCATTGCGCGCGAGCGCGAGCTGACTGCTGAGGAACAAACGGAGCGTCAGCAGCTTAGGGAGGAATACATCAGCGAATTTCGCTCGAATATGAAACAGATCTTAGACAATACCACCGTTGAGCGACCGGACGGAACGATCACGCCGCTTCGCGGCATCAAGCATTGATCTCGATTTGTTTCTGCCGCGCAACAAGTCCGCACATGCCTAAATCAACACCCGTAGGGCGTGGATTCATCCGCGCCGAAAACGGAAGGGATTTATCCGTTCCCTACAATTTGCTAAAATAAAGCCGCGGCGCTGCTCGTATGAGCAGCGCCGCGGTTCGTTCATTATTCAAAAACCAAGCTGTCGCTAAGGGTCTTGTCCGTGAGGAACATATACGTTTTACCGGTGGCAAGCTGTGCGTTGCTGCCGTCCATCTCCATGATGCTCAGGCTGTCCTCAGAGCGGTTGAACTTGATCTGACGGGCGGTGCCGTTTGAGACCAAATACCCCGTTCCCTCGCCGGTCTTGAAATTGTACCAGGTGTATTTGCTGTCCTTGTGTTCGACGTATTTCTCGGCGTGCAGGATCAGCACGTTTGACACCTTGATCTGGTTGCCCTCCAGCGATTTCTGCGGCGTGCAGGAGGCGGCTTTGCCGTTGTTCTTGCCGTACAGACCGGTCGCGGCATCGTAAATGAAGGTCACGTTGGTGCTGGCGGTGGATTTCAGCTGTACGGTGTTGGCGGTGATGTCGCCCGTCTTTTCGCCGAACACAAAGGGAATCTCTTTGATCGCCTGATCGGAGATATTGCTTTTTTCCATTCTGGCAACGAGCTTGTTGCCGCCGGTGATGAGGTTGTTCCAGCTGACGTTGGCGTTGGCGGAAAGATACGAATCACGCCACAGCGTTACGCCGTCGGTGTTGGTGATGGAGTTAAAATTCGGGGTGGTCTTGATGACGTTTAACACATACGAGGTGGCGCCGGAATACACGTACACAGCACCCAGTGCGTTGGCAGTGGCAATGAACGGGGTGCGGCCACTGCGGATCGGGCCTAACTTATCGGGGATGCGGTCAGCGCTGGCGAACACCGCCATCATACGCGCGACGCCGCCTTCGGCCTCGGTTTCCATATAGAAATCCGCTTTGTCAATGCCGTACTGCTTGCCGATGATGCCCGGTTCGTTGGTGATCATAACGGCGACAGGGCGGGTGCTGGTGCCAGTCATGTCGTGTTCACCGGTCAACGGATTGAGACCCTTGTCGGAAACGGTTGTGGCAACCGTCGTAGTCGTCGCATCGGCCACCGGTTCGTCGTTGGTTCCGGTGCAGGCGGTCAGGCCGCACAGCAACACAAGCACTAATAAAAGTGAGATCCCTTTTTTCATACATCAAAACTCCCTTTGACACGATTCTGCAACATGTTACAGTATAACACCATTATTTTCAAAAAGCAATGAATTGACAAAGAAAAAATGGGTGGTATAATTATCCTGTTAAATGATACGCCCCCTTAGTTAAATGGATATAATAAACCCCTCCTAAGGGTTAGTTGTGCGTTCGATTCGCGCAGGGGGCGCCAGAAAGAACTCCTTGAGATTTCTCAAGGAGTTCTTTCAATGATATTTGCCTTGCGCCCACACCGCACTTATGCTACAATAAAACAAAAAGGGGGCTTTTGGATGAAAGCGTTGCGCCGTGTTTTCGGGGAGGTCTTTGTGCGGTATTTCGGGTCGATGGTGATCGGCTTGGTTACAGCGGTCATATTGAGCCTCCCCATACAGATTTTTGTGGAAGTTGATTCAAATTTGCTGAATTTTGCACTTATGCTGGCGGCTGTGGTGGTTTCGCTGTTTGTTTTGTTCTTCAAGGACGGATACCGCAACAAGCGGTTCAAGGCAAAAGAGCTGCTGCTCTCGCTGCTGATATTGTTTGGGTCGTTGCTGATCGTGACATATATCCTAAAGCCCGCAGTTTATGTGTCCGGTCCCACGAACTTCTTAGCTCGCTATGTTCTTTTGAAAGTGAATCCGGGGTTGGTTGACGGGATGGCGATGCTGAAACGGTATATTATGGAGTTAATGGTGCTCGCATTCGTATTTGTTTATTCTCCGATCATACTGTTGGCAGAATACCTTGGTGCGAAAAAACACAAAAAAGAATTTGCCGCGCCGACAAAGGGGCTCTGATTAAAAAGCAAGGCAAACCGAAAAGCCGCTTGCTCACCGGCAAACGGCTTGACCTATGTCAACAAAAGAACAAATGTTCTTTTGTTTCACGTGAAACGTGTCGGTTTTGCGGAATGAAAACGTAAAAGTGCATTTAAGCAATGTTTCGTGTGAAACATTTTGAAATTTCACGCAAAAATCTGTAAATTTCTCTTTTATCTCGTGAAAAAGTGTGATAGTATAGGAGTACACCGAAAGATGAGGTGAAAGCTATGGGTAAGATCGTGGCTGTCGTCAATCAGAAAGGCGGCGTTGGCAAAACGACCACGACGGTCAATCTGACCTCAGCGGTCGGCGCGCTCGGCAAGCGGTGCTTGCTGGTGGACTTGGATCCGCAGGGGAATGCGACCAGCGGCGTCGGTATTGATAAACGGCAGGAAATGATCTCAACGTATGATTTGCTGATCGGACAAGCCGAGGCGGGGCCGGCGGTGCGCAAAACGCCGTACCAAAACGTTGACGTGCTGCCGTCGAGTATGCAGCTCGCGGGCGCAGAGATCGAAATGGTGGAGATCAGCCGCCGTGAAAATCGCCTGAAGGCGGTGTTGGCGGAGCTGCGCGAGCAGTACGATTACATTTTTATTGATTGTCCGCCGTCGCTTGGCCTGCTGACGCTGAACGCGCTGTGCGCCGCGGATACACTGCTCGTGCCGATCCAGTGCGAATACTACGCGTTGGAGGGGCTGTCACAGCTGATGGCAACGGTGCGGCAGGTGAAACGCTTGTACAATCCGATGTTAGACCTTGAGGGCGTGCTGCTGACGATGTATGACGGGCGGCTGAACCTCACGCAGCAAGTGGTTGCTGAGGTCAAGCGGTTTTTCCCGCGCAAGGTGTTTGCGACACCGATCCCGCGCAGCGTGCGGTTGTCGGAGGCGCCGAGCTTCGGAAAACCGATCAATTATTATGATAAAAATTCCAAAGGCGCGAAGGCGTACGATGCGCTGGCGCAGGAATTTATTATGAAACGGTAGGAGGGGGAACCATGGCGAGTAAGATCGGAGGGCTCGGAAAGGGCCTGGACGCGCTGTTTGCCGAAAATGCGGTAGAGGAGCAGGGGAAGACCGTTGCGATCCGCATTTCGGAGATCGAGCCGAACCGCGCACAGCCGCGCAAGCAGTTTGACGAGGCGGCGCTCGGCGATCTGGCGGCGTCCATCTCACAGCACGGTGTGCTGCAGCCGCTGTTGGTACGCCCACTGCCGAGCGGACGGTATTCGTTGGTTGCGGGCGAGCGCCGTTGGCGCGCTGCGCGTATGGCGGGCTTGACGGAGGTGCCGGTGGTCATTCGGGAAATGACCGACCAAGAGGCCGCAGAGCTCGCGCTGATCGAAAACCTCCAGCGCGAGGACTTAAATCCGATGGAAGAAGCGATCGGCTATCGCACGCTGATGGATTCTTACGGTATGACGCAGGAGGAGGCGGCACAGGCGGTCAACAAATCGCGGCCGGCGGTTGCCAATGCGCTCCGATTGCTCAATTTGCCGGACGAGCTGGCGGCCATGGTGCATAGCGGCACGCTGTCTGCGGGTCACGCCAGAACGTTGCTCAGCTTTGAGAGCAAGGAGGAGCAACTGGCGGCTGCCAAAGCTACCGTTGAGCAGGATCTGTCGGTACGGGCGCTCGAAAAAATGGCCAAAGCCGCCCGCAAACCGCGCAGTGAGCGTGTTGCCGAACGGCGCGACAGCTTCTACAACGAGGTGGAAATGATCCTGTCCGAAAAAATGGGAAGAAAGGTGCGCGTACAGCCGAAAGGCGAGGGCGGAACCTTACAGTTGGAGTTTTACGGGAAAGACGATCTGACGGAGATCGCCAATCGTTTGGCACCGCAGGAATAAGAAAGAGGGAAAAACAACATGATCGACATTAAATTAGTACGCAGCAATCCGGATTACGTAAAAGCGGCGGTCCGCAAACGGGAAATGGATCTGGACGCCGTGATTGACGAGATCCTCAAGATCGACGCCGAGCGCCGTGAGCTGTCCGGCAAGACCGACGCGCTCAAGGCGCAGCAGAATGCGGCGTCCAAGAAGATTCCGCAGATCAAGAAGGAGGGCGGCGACGTTTCGGCGATCATGGCCGAAATGAAGGAGCTGTCTGCACAGGTCAAGGAAGCGGACGTGAAGATCGGTGAGCTGGAGGCTAAGCAAAAAGAGCTGATCTACGCGATCCCGAACCTGCCGGACGAGGATCTCGCCGCCGGCGGCAAGGAAAACAACGCCGTTGTGCACACCTACAAAGAAAAACCGCAGTTCTCGTTCCCGATCAAGAACCATGTGGAGCTGTGCGAGGATCTGGGGCTGATCGACTACGAGCGCGGCGCGAAGCTCGCGGGCAACGGTTCGTGGGTATATCGCGGCTGGGGCGCGCGGTTGGAATGGGCGCTGCTCAACTACTTTATCGACGAGCATATCAAGGACGGCTACGAGTTCATTCTGCCGCCGCATATGCTGGGCTATGATTGCGGCTACGTGGCCGGTCAGTTCCCGAAATTCACCGAAGAGGTGTATTGGATCCAAAATCCGACCAGTTCTGACAAAAAATTTATGCTGCCGACGGCGGAAACCGCGCTTGTCAACCTGCATCGTGACGAGATTCTGACAAAAGCCGAGCTTCCGCGCAAATATATTGCGTACACGCCCTGCTATCGCCGTGAGGCGGGCAGCTACCGTTCCGAGGAGCGCGGTATGATCCGCGGCCACCAGTTCAACAAGGTGGAAATGGTGCAATACACCACCGCCGAAGGCTCGGATGCGGCGTTTGAGGAGCTCGTCGGCAAGGCAGAGCGCCTGGTACAGGGCTTAGGACTGCATTATCAGTTGAGCAAGCTCGCCGCCGGTGACTGCTCGTTCGGAATGGCGCGCACCTCGGATATTGAGGTGTGGATCCCCAGTATGGAGATCTACAAGGAGGTCAGCTCTGCGTCCAACGCGCGCGACTATCAGGCGCGCCGCGGCAATGTGAAATATCGCGACGACGACGGAAAACTGAAGCTGGCACACACGCTCAACGCGTCGGGTCTGGCGACGAGCCGCGTGATCCCTGCGATCGTTGAGCAGTATCAGAACGAGGACGGCTCTGTCACCGTTCCGGAGGTGCTGCGCAAATATATGGGAATCGACGTGATCCGCAAGGATTCCTGACGGTTTTTAATAAAACACGGTCAGTTCGAAACCATCCTGACCCTATACGATACGGTATAGAAATCAAAACTACGGGAGCGAAGATCATGCAAAAGAGAATACAGTATCTGACCCGATCGGGTCTTATTGCGGCGGTATACGTCGTGCTGACGCTCGTTATCCAGCCGGTCGGCTACGGCACGGTACAGTTTCGCGTGTCGGAGCTGCTCACGGTATTGCCGGTCTACATGCCGGAGGCGATACCGGGACTGGCGGTGGGTTGTTTTGTATCCAACCTGATCGGCTTGTCCACCGGTGCGAATCCCGCGGGTGGCTGGGATCTGCTGATCGGTACGGCGGCAACGGCCGTGGCGGCCGTGCTGACCTACCTGTTGCGGGGTATCCGCTTCAAAAACCTGCCGATCTTGGCGACGCTGCCGCCGGTGATCGTCAATGCGATCGTGATCGGTGCGGAATTGGCATTGGTGTACGGCGGTGTGCCGTGGTATGTGCATATGCTCGGTGTGGCGATGGGGCAGTTTGTCGCCTGTTCCGTATGCGGAACCTTGTTAGCGGCAGCGCTGAACCGCGTAAAACGGCTATAAAACAAAAAACGGACAACTCCTTTTCGGAGTTGTCCGTTTAGAATAGCATATCGATCAAAAAGCAGATACCGTAAATGACGGGTTGGTGTAGGGCGTATACCCACAAGGTGTGCCTGCCGACCGTGGCAAGAAACGGCACGCGGGAGCGATACAGCGTTTTGGGAAATTTCCCCTTTTTTGCCCATACGCCGATGTACGTGCCCATCAAAAAGCAGAAAAACCACGGGATCAGCGGGAAATAATCCGACGCGTCATATACCGGACACAGCCCGAACGGATACAGCCACGGCGTGTTTGGCAGTGCAAAAGGAATTTGCCATTCGAACACACCGGCGATCCCGAAATAGCCGCCGCTGTCAAACGGCACGTGCCAGCACAGAAGCAGCAGAACGGCATTTATAATGACGCCGAGCCAAGTCGGGATCAGTTGCAGGGTGGGGCGGAGCAAGGTATATAGCAGAATACACGCTGCCAGACAGTGCAGGACGCCAAACCACACATAGGAGCTGCGGTCCAAGATCCCCCAGAACACGGCGCACCACATCACAAGGGATACCAGCGCCGCAGTACCCGCGAGAAACAAGCCGCGCTTTAGGTTACTGTGTGACAGATGGCAGGAAATGCCGCAGATCACGACGAACAAACCGGCAAAGAACGGTTGTATCGGCTCGAAAAAATTGAAAAGTGTGCGCGCGAACGCAACATCGAACAAATAGCCGATGACATAAAACGCGTGGTAGAATACCATCAGCACAATACACAGCCCGCGTAACTCGTCCAAAAAGCGAATGCGGCCTCGCGCCATCGCACACACCTCCTTAGTATAAAATATTGTAACACGGTGTCCGCAAAAAGGCAAGGTGTTTACAGATTGTATAATATTAAGCGAAATATACAGAGAGGATCCTAAACATGTCGGCATTATGGGGAACACTGGTAAATGTGGCGGCGATCATCGTCGGGTCACTGGCGGGATTGCTTCTTAAAAAAGGATTGCCGGAGCGCGTGTCCGGTATGCTGAACACCGCCGTGGGGCTGTGTGTCGCGTATATCGGCATTGACGGTTGCTTGTCCGGTGAAAACATGCTGGTGTCGGTGCTGTCGATGGTGATCGGTGCCGTGATCGGTGAGCTTCTGGATCTGGACGGCAAGCTGAACCGCTTGGGACAGGCGGTTCAAGACCGTTTCAGCAGGGGAAAGGGCGGCGAATCGACGATCGCGCAGTCGTTTGTGAGTGCGAGTTTGTTGTTCTGCGTCGGTGCGATGGCGATCGTCGGCTCACTGCAGAGCGGTATCAGCGGGGATCACAATACCTTATATGTTAAATCCATTCTGGACGGCATTTCGTCCATTGTCTTTGCCACCACTCTCGGCGGCGGCGTACTGCTTTCGGTGATCCCGTTGTTTTTGTACCAGGGCGCGATCGCGTTGCTGGCACAAGTTATTGCGCCGTATCTGAGTGATGCGGTGATCGCGGAAATGACCTGTGTCGGCTCGCTGCTCATTTTGGCGTTGGCGCTGAATCTCTTGAAGATCACCAATATCAAGGTCGCCAATTTACTGCCGGCGGTGATCCTGCCTATTTTACTGTGCCCGTTGTATCAGTTGATATTTTAAAAGCCACTTGTTTTTGTGGTTAAAGGAAAAGCCATGCAAGCTTTGCT
>CAYZXC010000054.1:0-8840 GCA_964482275.1 uncultured Eubacteriales bacterium | reverse complement strand
GTGTTTGTGTCCGCAAGGACACAACATCGTTTTGCGGTGAAACCGCAAACATCATATGACTTCAGGTCAACATCGTTGTCCGCTTGCGGACACAAAACGATGATGCCTTCGGCATACATATCGCGCAAGCGATACCACACTTTGTTTTCTCCTTGTAAAACAAGGAAAAGCATGGTATGATTTCGTCATGCTTAGAGGTGTTTAACACAAGAAAAAAGAATAGCCGGAGCAATAGCGAAGGGAGTGTGCTTTCAAAGCACACGGTATGCGCATAATTTCAATGTTTTTTCGCGCTTTTTTGATATAGACTTTAAGAAATGTTTGGCGTATACTGAACTTGTGTCTGACAATCAGTAAGGAGTGGAGAACGATGCTGTTTCCCGTTGAAAATGAGATCCGACAGGTAAAATACCTGAACGGCATTTGGAAGTTTCGCAAGGAAGACAGACTGCATCAGGGGACCTAGGAAAAATGGTATGAGCGGCCCTTGACAAACTGTATCGAGATGCCGATGCCCGCCAGCTACAATGACATTACCACAGACAAGAAGCTGAGAGATCACGTGGGGTTTGTGTGGTATGAGCGGGAATTCGCGATTCCCCGCGATTGGCAGAATAAGCGCATGGTGCTTCGGTTCGGCAGTGTGACCCATCACGCCGTTGTCTATGTCAACGGCAAAGAGGTCGCCGCGCACAAGGGCGGTTTTCTGCCGTTCGAAGTAGAGCTTAATGCGCACGTGAACGTGGGCAACAACCGCGTGACCGTGGCGGTCAGCAACATCTTGGATGAGACGTGCATTCCGTGGGGTTACCTTGAAGACCGTAATCCTGCCTATTTTCCTGAGGGTGGCAAAAAGCAATTAACGAAATTTGACTTTTTCAACTATTCCGGCATTCACAGACCGGTGCGGCTCTACACGACGCCGACGTCTTACATCAAAGACGTGACCGTGACCACGGATATCTGCGGTACTGACGGGATCGTTAACTATCAAGTGGCGGTAGAGGGGGCGACGGATTGTGACGTTGCCTTGATCGATGAGGACG
The DNA here is from genome assembly GCA_964482275.1 of uncultured Eubacteriales bacterium. Taxonomy (GTDB): domain Bacteria; phylum Bacillota; class Clostridia; order Oscillospirales; family Acutalibacteraceae; genus RGIG3009. The sequence goes on along the minus strand of CAYZXC010000054.1, from coordinate 7,794 downwards.
GCGTAACGGTGGCGCAGGCGACGGGAACGCAAGGAGCACTGCGCGTGCCGGATGCAAAGCTGTGGGAAGTTAGAGCGGCGTATCTCTATCAACTGGATATCCGTTCGGGCGAGGACCATTATACCCTCCCCGTTGGTATCCGCACCGTAAAGACGACCGCAACCCAACTGCTTATCAACGATAAGCCGGTGTATTTGAAGGGCTTCGGCAAGCACGAGGACAGCGATATCAAGGGTAAGGGCTTGGACGAAGCGGTCAATGCGCGGGATTTTGAACTGCTCAATTGGATCGGCGCCAATTCCATCCGCACGTCGCATTATCCGTATTCCGAGGAATTGATGCAGATGGCGGATCGCCAAGGGTATTTGGTCATTGACGAAGTCCCGGCGGTGGGTATGAACTTTTGGCTGGATACGCCGGTATTTGTCGAAGGTATGGTGGATGAAAAAACACTGGCGCACCACAAGGACGTGCTTCGTGAATTGTACGAACGGGATAAAAACCATCCGTGTGTCATTATGTGGAACGTGTCCAACGAGGCCCAAACGCAGGACCCGAACGCGCTTGCCTATTTTACGGAACTCGTCGACCTTGTCCGCTCGATGGACAGCACCCGCCTTGTCTGCAATGTGACGGATAACGTGGCAGAGATGGATACGGTGGGTCATCTGTTTGACGTTGTCGGGGTAAACCGCTACTATTCGTGGTATTGCGATACGACGGAGTTGGAGTCCATTTATCCCCGATTGACTGCCGAGTTCCGCGCCTGGCACGAAAAGACCGGTAAGCCCATCTTTATGTCGGAGTTCGGTGCGGATGCGATCGCCGGTAATCATAAGCTTCCCGAAACGATCTTCTCGGAGGAGTATCAAATGGCGTACTACCGCGAAAATCACCGCGCGCTGGACGACTGCGACTTTGTGATCGGTGAGCATCCTTGGGCGTTTGCGGATTTCATGACTACGCAGGGGCTCAAGCGGTTTGACGGCAATAAAAAGGGTATGTTCACCAGACAGCGCCAGCCGAAAGGCGTCGCGTTTATGATGCGTGACAGATGGCAAAAGAAATAAGTTGTGAGCACACACAAAAGCCTCGTTTCGACGAGGCTTTTGTGTTTTTTGATTTGGTGATGAGCGGAAAATGTTTGCCTTTTTATATTGCAAAACGGGCGCGTTTGTGGTATTACTATCGTACAGACAACGACGCAAGGAGAGGGATCTGTATAAAAAAATTAAAGGAACTGAAGCTCGAAGAACTGTCAGTGGAACAGAAGCTCGGTATGGCGTATCTCGCGACGGTGTGGGATGAGGAGAACACCGATATCGATTATCTTGAGAAGCTGATCAAAAACCACGCACTCGGCGGCGTGTGGGTCGTGCCGCGCGACGGTCGGAACGACCACATTATCAAGCGCTTGAAAGAGGCGGCGGATTATCCGCTTCTCGTCTTTACCGATGCCGAGGCCGGTTTTGGAGAGTATCTCATCGGCAAGCACAACGCGATCGGTATCGTTGACAGCGAGGAAGCGGCGTATGCGTTCGGCAAGGTCGTGGCGGCGCATGCGGCGAAAAAGGGCTACAACGTGGTATGTAATCCGGTGGTGGATATTTGTCAGGGTAACAGTCCGTGCGGTACCATGCGGTCGCTCGGCTCTGATAAGTACCGTGTGGCGGAGCTCGCTGCCGCGGAGGCACAAGGTATGCACGACGGCGGTTGCCTCAATATTGCGAAGCATTATCCCGGTAGAACCGGTTGCAAAATCGATTCACACATGGCAGAGACCGAGTCGACGTACACGAAAGAGCATTTATTGGAGCAAAACCTGTATCCCTATTTGGAATTGGACAAAAAAGGGTTGCTCGACGGTTTGATGATCGGTCATTCCCGTTTTGTGAACATTGACCCCGATTTCCCGTCCAGCTTGTCGCGCCATACGATTCAGATCTTGCGCGATACCGGCTTTAAGGGGTTAGCGATCACGGATGCCCTGCGGATGATGGGCATTATCGCGAAGTTCGGTCAGAAACTCGGTATCGGCTATGCGGTCGGTAACGCGGCGGCAATGGCGATGCCCTTTATGAGCAGCAACGAGCATTGGATGGGATTGCTGCGCGAGTGCTACGACGAGGGTGTCGTATCCGACGAGCGGTTGAACAAGACCGTTGAAGACGTGTTGCGGATGCAGAGCAAGGTGCTGTCGCTCCCGACGGATGTGAAACCGACCGAACAAGAGATTGCGGATTTTGAACGCATCAACACCGATTCCGTTATTGCGCACGTGGATGAAGGCCTGTCTACGGCACTGGATCGCAACGGCAACTACCGTTTCACCATTTTGACTGAGATCGGCACACCGGAAGAGGTGATGGTCGATACCTTCAAGGGAAAGTGGTACAATCCGGCAAAGATCGCAGAGCGGTTACAGGAGCTGTTCCCGAACGCCACCACGGAATTTTTAAGCGAATTCCCGACAACGCCCCAAAACCAGCGGTATATTGAGCAACACGCGGATCGCGAGACCGTGTTTATCACGTTCTATATGAGTGCGGCGTATGCGGGTGAAGAACGCTTTACCCCGCGTATTTTGTCCACATTGCACGCGATGCAGATGTCAAACCGCATTTCAACGGTGGTGCATTTCGGCAATCCGTATCTTATGGAGGATCTGCCGCACATCCCGCGTATGCTGATCGGTACCGGCTCAGAAAAGGGTATTGATGCGACGCTGAACGTGCTGGGCGGTTTGCGCGAAGCCAAGGGCAAGATGACGTACGACGTCAAATTACCGTAAAACTGCAAAAAGCGGCGGTGAATCCGCCGCTTTTTTGTGATCTTATCTTGCAAAACGCGTGCATACGGTTTGGCACCGATTTTTGCGGATTTTTCGATGCGATTATCGGTTTTGGCATTGCAAATCGGATCTTCCTGTGCTATACTGAACCCGCAAGTATTTCGATCGGCGTGAGGAGGCAACAAGATGAAAGAGCTCAAGGAACTGAAATTCGAGGAATTGTCGTTGGAGCAGAAGCTGGGTCTTGCGACTATTTCGTTCACGTGGGACGGGGAAACGAGTCCGGAGAATCTGGCGTATCTGGAGGAGTTGATCAAAAACCGCGCTCTCGGCGGCATTTGGATGGCACCGCGTGCGGGAGAAAACGATCCCTACTTAAAGCAGCTCAAAGAGCTGGCGGATTATCCGCTTTTAGTGTTCACCGATGCGGAGGCAGGATTGGGTGAGTACACCATCGGCCGTCACAATGCTATCGGTATCACGGATAGCGAGGAGCTGGCCTACACCTTTGGTAAGGTGACGGCGGCGAACGCAGCGGCAAGAGGCTACAACGTCGTGTGTAACCCCGTTTTGGATATGACCTCGACAACCTGCGTGTGCGGTGGTACGATGCGTGCCTACGGTTCGGATAAAGTCCGCGTAGCACAGCTTGCCGGTGCGGAGGCACAGGGTATGCACGACGGCGGCTGTCTGACCATCGGTAAGCACTATCCCGGTAAAGCCAAAAACGCACCTTCGAATATCGATTCACATATGGCACCGACGTCTTCCAAAGCGACTAAAGAAGAGTTGCTCGATTACAGCTTGTATCCGTATATGGAGTTGGACAAAAAGGGGTTGCTGGACGGTGTTATGCTGTCGCACGCCAATTACGAAAACATTGACCCCGATTATCCCGCAAGTCTTTCCAAGCACGGTATTGCGATCCTGCGCGAGCAGGGCTTTGAGGGCCTGGCGATGACCGATGCGCTGAATATGATGGGCGTGGTTGCAAAGTATGGCCGCAAGAACAGCATTGGTTTGGCGGTCGGTAACGCGAGCGCCATGGCGTTGCCGTTCCACGGCAAGCACAAGCAGGTCATGGATTGGATGCGCGAGTGCTACGACGAGGGTATCATCACGGACGAAGCGCTGGACGAGGCAGTCAAGCGCGTGCTTATGATGCAACACAAGGTGTTGTCGTTGCCGCAGGGCGTTGTGCCGACCGAGGAGGAACTGAACAACTTCCACCGCATCAATACCGATTCCGTGTTTGCGCGTACCGACGACGGTGTGCCGGTGGGGTTGGATCGAAACGGTAAGTATCATTTTGCGGTGTTGACCGAGGCGGGGTTGCAGGGTGAGGTCCACGTGGATACCTTTAAGGGTCAGTGGTACAATCCCGTGCAGATCAAGGAGCGGTTGCTGGAATATTTCCCCAATGCGCAGGTCACGTTACTCAGCGAGTTCCCGACCTCGCGGGAAATTTCGAACTTCCTCAGCGACTCGCTGGATCAGGAAACGGTGTTTATCACCTTCTGCATCAGTCAGGCATACGTGGGCGAAGAGCGGTTCACTCCCCGCATTACCTCGCTGATGAACGCGATGCAGATGTCAAATCGCATTTCGACAGTGGTGCATTTCGGTAACCCGTTCCTGCTCGAAGATCTGCCGCACATGCCGCGGCTGCTCGTCGGTACCATCTCGTCGATGGGCGTCGAAGCGGGACTGAAGGTGTTGGCGGGTGAGTATCCGGCAAAGGGCGTTCTGACATACGATGTGAAACTCAAATAATGTAAAAAGGCGGCAGTGAGCATTTTGCTCACTGCCGCTTGTTGTTCGTTTGGGGTTGATGCTCCAATATCCATAGACCGATCGCCACCAATACCATACCGAGGATGCCGACAGCGCCCATATATTCCGAAAATACAAGGGTGCCGACCAAGGCGGCGACGACGGGCTCGGCGATGCACAGCACCGCCGCTTTTCCCGCGGCGGTCTTGGACAAGCCGTAGGTGTAGAGCATATAGGGCAGGACGGTCTCAAACACCGCGATGCCCAGTGACCACAGCGTGTTGGCGGGTGTCGCCAACAGCGATACCAGTGACGGAAGATCGCACAACGGCAGTGCGCCGCATACCGCGAACAAAAAGGTGTAAAAGGTGATGGTCATAGTCTGGTAACGCTTGGCGGCAAGCTTGCCGAAGATGCTGTAAAGCGCATACCCGAAGCCGGACAGCAGACCGAACACCAGACCGCGCTTGGTCAGCGTCAGCGTCGGTGAGATCGACACCAGCACACAGCCGATGAAGGCGATTGCCAGAGAGAGCGCGCGTTGTCCGGTGAATGTTTCCTTAAAGACCGGCACGGACAAAAGCAGCACCCAGAACGGTGAGGTGTACATCAAAATACAGGCGACCGACACGGAATTCTCAACAAGGGAGCTCATATAGCAGACGTTGAAAAACAGAAAACTGCAGATGCCCGATCCGACAAACAGCCACAGGTCGCGAGGCCGAATGCGGAACAGCTTCGGATCCTTGATGAGAAGGATGATCGCTAAGATCAGCGCGGTGAAAAGCGCGCGTACCGCCACCATCTGTGTGGGGGTGAAGCCGAGCGTAGTCATACGGCGTGAAAAGAGACTGATACAGCCCCACAGTACCGCGGCAAGGAGAATGGCGGCTTCACCGAGACGTGCTTTGATACGGTTCATAACAAACGTCCTTTGAAAAGCAAGACGGCAGTGAGCGAACGCTCACTGCCGCTTTGTGTTTATTCTTCGATCGGTGCGGCTTCTACCGCGTCGTTGTCGTCCTCCAGCATACTGCGCAGAGCGGCAACATACGGATCATCACTGGAAGCGTGGGTGTTCACAACGTCAACGTTGTTGTACACCGGCATACCCGTACCGGCGGGGATGAGCTTACCGATGATGACGTTTTCCTTCAGACCTAACAGCGGGTCGACCTTGCCCTTGATAGCGGCGTCGGTCAGCACGCGGGTGGTCTCCTGAAAGGAAGCGGCCGACAGGAACGAATCCGTTGCCAACGACGCTTTGGTGATACCCAACAGGACAGGCGAGCAGGTCGCCTCTTTCAGATGGATATCGCCGGCTTCAATGCGCGCACGTACACGGGCATTCTCAGCATCAAACTGGCTGCGGTCGATCATCGCGCCGGACAGCAGATAGGTGTCACCGGCGTCGTCGACCTTGACCTTGCGCATCATCTGGCGGACGATGACCTCAACGTGCTTGTCGTTGATGTCAACACCCTGCATACGGTAGGTGCGCTGTACTTCCTGAATGAGGTAGTTCTGAACCGCCTCGGCACCGCTGACAGCCAGAATGTCGTGCGGGTTGATGGAGCCTTCGGTCAAGCGGTCGCCCTTCTTGACGACATCGCCGTCCTGCACGCGGATGCGGGAGCCGAACGAGATGGGATAATTGCGCTCGTCGGGGTTCTCGGCATCCTGCGAGGTGACGTACACCACACGCTTTTTCTTTTCCTCGCCCAGACGAACAACGCCGTCGATCTCGGAAATGATAGCCAGCGACTTCGGTTTGCGGCCTTCGAACAGTTCTTCAACGCGGGGAAGACCCTGCGTGATATCTTCAGCGGACGCGACACCACCGGTGTGGAAGGTACGCATGGTCAGCTGAGTACCCGGCTCACCGATGGACTGCGCGGCGATGATACCGACAGCCTCACCGACGGTGACGGGATCGACCGTTGCCAGGTTGGAGCCGTAGCACTTCGCACAGACACCGTGTGCTGCCTGACAGGTCAGCACCGAACGGATCTTGATGCGCTCGACGCCGTAGGTGCCTACGAGCAGCTTGGCATCGGCATCGGTCATCATATGATCGCGGCTGATAACGACTTCACCGGTTGCGGGATCGACGAAATCGTCAGCGAGGAAGCGGCCGACCAGACGCTCGGTGAGCGGTTCGATCATTTCCTTGCCGTCCTTGATATCGTAGACCTCGATACCCTCGTGAGTGCCGCAATCGTCCTCGCGGATGATGACGTCCTGCGAAACGTCGACCAGACGGCGGGTCAGGTAACCGGAGTCCGCCGTACGCAGAGCGGTATCGGCCAAGCCTTTACGCGCACCACGCGACGAGATGAAGTATTCCAAAATGTTAAGGCCTTCACGGTAGTTGGCACGGATCGGAACCTCGATCGTACGACCGGAGGTATTCGCGATCAGACCGCGCATACCGGCAAGCTGACGGATCTGGGCAATGGAACCACGCGCGCCGGAATCCGACATCATGTAGATCGGGTTGAACGGATCCATGTTGTTGTTTAGCGCCTTGGTGACCTTGTCGGTGGTATCGTTCCAGGTCTTGATGACCATCTGATACCGTTCCTCGTCGGAGAGGAGACCCTGGTTGTACAGATCGGTGATCTGATCCACCGCTTCCTCCGCCTCAGCGATGAGTTGTTTCTTCTCCGGCGGGATGGACGCATCCACGACGGCGACGGTCAGTGCGCCGCGAGTCGAATATTTGTAGCCTTGAGCCTTCACGGCGTCCAGCACCTCAGAGGTACGGGCGGGGCCGTGGACCTTGATGCACTTGTCAATGATCTGGGACAGCTGCTTTTTGCCGACCTTGTAGTTGACCTCGTAGAGGAACAGATCGTCGGTTGTCTTACGCTCGACCAGACCGAGATCCTGCGGGATCGGCTGGTTGAAGATGATGCGGCCGACGGTGGTCTCCACCAAGCGGGACTGCTTCACGCCGTCGATCTCCATGGTGCGGCGAACTTTGATCTTCGCGTGCAGACCGACGACCTTATCGGCATACGCCATCAGCGCTTCGTTCTCATCGCGGAATATCTTGCCCTCGCCGAGCTCACCGGGCTTCTCGATGGTCAGATAGTACGAACCGAGAACCATATCCTGTGTCGGAACGGTCACGGGGCGTCCGTCGGACGGCTTTAACAGGTTGCCGGCCGCCAGCATCAGGAAGCGGGCTTCCGCCTGCGCTTCTGCGGACAGCGGTACGTGCACAG
>CAYZXC010000053.1:0-8893 GCA_964482275.1 uncultured Eubacteriales bacterium | reverse complement strand
TGACCGCGGCGATGGATACCGTCACCGAGGCGCGTATGGCGATCGCGATCGCGCGTGAGGGCGGTATCGGTGTTATTCACAAGAACATGGATATTGAGGCACAGGCCGATCAGGTGGATCGCGTCAAGCGCTCCGAAAACGGCGTTATCGTCAACCCTTTCTTTCTCTCTCCCGATCATCTGGTGGAGGACGCCAATGAGCTGATGGGCAAATACCGTATTTCCGGTGTGCCGATCTGCCGCGACGGCAAGCTCGTGGGTATTCTGACCAACCGCGATATGCGGTTCTTGACCGATTTTTCGCAGCGCATCGAGGACGTCATGACCAAGGATAATCTGGTCACGGCGCCGGTTGGTACGACCATGGAGCAGGCACAGGAGATCCTGCGTCAGCACCGTATTGAGAAGCTGCCTATCGTGGATGAAAAGGGTATACTCAAGGGTCTTGTGACCATTAAGGATATTGAAAAGGCTGTCAAATATCCGAATTCCGCGCGCGACGCGGCAGGCCGTTTGCTGTGTGCGGCGGCGATCGGCACTACCGCGAACGTGTTGGAGCGCGCGGCAGAACTGGTCAAGGCGCAGGTCGATGTGCTGGTGCTGGATTCCGCACACGGACACAGCCACAATATTCTTAACTGCATTAAGAAGGTCAAGGCGGCGTTCCCGCAGGTGTCGCTCATTGCGGGCAACATTGCGACGGCTGCAGCGGCGGAAGCGATGATCGATGCCGGTGCGGATGCCGTCAAGGTCGGCATCGGCCCCGGCTCCATCTGCACCACCCGTGTGGTTGCGGGTATCGGTGTGCCGCAGATCACGGCGGTGTACGACGTCGCGTGTGCCGCGGCGAAGTACGGTATTCCGGTCATTGCGGACGGCGGTCTTAAATATTCCGGTGATCTTGTAAAAGCGATCGCGGCCGGTGCAAACGTCATGATGGTCGGCTCCTTGGTTGCCGGCTGTGAGGAGTCGCCCGGCGAGACCGAGCTGTATCAGGGCCGTCAGTTCAAGGTGTACCGCGGTATGGGCAGTCTGGGCGCGATGGCGAAGGGTAGCAGTGATCGCTATTTCCAGGAAAATAACAAAAAACTCGTTCCCGAAGGTGTCGAGGGTCGCGTGCCGTACAAGGGGCCGCTGTCCGACACGGTATATCAGTTAATGGGCGGCCTGCGTGCCGGTATGGGCTATTGCGGTTGCCATACGATTTCCGAGCTGCAGGAGAAGGGTCAGTTCATTCGCATTACCGGTGCGGGTCTGCGCGAGAGCCATCCGCACGATATCTCCATCACCAAGGAAGCGCCGAACTATTCGACGGGTTCATAATTTCACCACAGCAAAGAGGGTGTTTTGAATGGCACAGCATAGCTTTGTTCCGGTTTTACTCGGCAGTGATGTCAATGTATACGGTATGGCGCGCTCTTTCCATGAAGCGTACGGCGTTTGTTCCGTCGCCATCGGCAAGGGTCGCCTCGGCGCCACCTCCAACAGCTGTATCGTGACGGTGGAGGTCGTCGAGCCGCGCATTGAGGAGGATGAGGTGTTCTGCAAGACACTCATCGACTTTTCCGCGCGCTATCCGAAGGATGTTGAGCTGCTGCTTGTACCGTGCGGGGACAATTATATCAAGCTGCTTTCGCGCAATCAGGACACCCTGCGTGAGTATTATAAATTTACCTGTGTTGACGAGCCGTTGCTCATGCAGTTGAGCATGAAAGAAACCTTCTACGCCTTGTGTGAGCAGCATGGCTTTGCGTTCCCGAAAACCACTACGGTGACGGTCAACAACTATCAGACGGTGGAACTGCCGTTTGCGTTTCCGGTGGTTATTAAGCCGTCCAACAGCGTGGCGTATTGGAACTGTCATTTTCCGCACAAAAAAAAGGTGTTTGTGGCGGAAAACCGTGATGAGTTCGATGCAATCTTGGCGGCGATCTACGGTTCTACCTATCAGGATCATCTCATCATCCAGGAATATATTCCGGGCGATGACAGTCACATGCGGGTCATGAACTGCTATTGCGGCAAGGACGGCAAGGTGCGGTTGCTCGCACTGGGGCAAGCTCTGCTGGAAGAGCATTCGCCGGAGGGGATCGGCAGCTATGCCGCCATTATCCCGACCGAGGATCGGCAGCTTGCGCGACAAATGAAAGCCTTTTTAGAAGATATCGGCTACAAGGGCTTTGCCAATTTTGATTTCAAGCTGGATAGCCGCGACGGACAGTACAAGCTGTTTGAGATGAATCCCCGCCAAGGGCGCAGCAGCTACTTCGTAACGGCGGAAGGCTACAATCTGGCGCAGTATCTGGTGGACGACGTGTTGCTGGACAAGCCGGCGGAATGTACCGTTGCAGGTGGTGAAACGCTGTGGACCATCATCCCGAAAGCGCTGATCTTTGAATATGTCAGCGATCCCGAACTCAAGCGGAAAGCGAAGGATCTCATCCGCCGCGGCAAGCTGTGCAGATCGCTTTACTACAAAAAAGACCGTAATTTTAAACGGTGGCTCTATTTTCAGAAAAATCAGGCAAGCTATTTTAAGAAATACACGCGGTATTTCGGAAACAAAGGACTCAGAGATTAACGAAAGGGAGCGATGTACGTGTGCGGCTTTGCCGGATATTTTGTTAACGGTTACGGCGGCGACCGCCGTGCGGTCATTCAGGCGATGGCGGACCGTATCGTTCACCGCGGCCCCGATCAGGCGGATTATTATATTGATGACGATATGGCGCTTGGCTTTCGCCGGTTGTCCATCATTGACTTGGAGGGCGGCAGTCAGCCGATCCGGAATGAGGACGGTACGAAGGTGCTCGTGTTTAACGGCGAGATCTACAACTACCGTGAGCTACGCGAGGAGCTGATCGCCGCGGGGCACGTGTTCAAAACGCACACCGACTCCGAGGTGCTTTTGCACGGGTACGAGGAATGGGGTGCCAGGCTTCTTGACCGCTTGCGCGGAATGTTCGCGTTTGTGGTGTGGGACAGCGTTCAAAAGAAACTGTTCGGCGCCAGGGATATTTTCGGTATCAAGCCGTTTTATTACTATCAGCGCGGTACGGATTTCTTTTTCGGGTCGGAGATCAAGTCGTTTTTATCGCATCCGGATTTTGTAAAAGAGCTCGACGAGAGCAAGCTGCCCGACTGGCTGTGCTACGAGTATCTGCCGATGCGGGAAACGTTTTTCAAGAATGTGTACAAGCTGCTCAACGGTGAGTATTTCGAGTGGCAGGACGGTAAGCTGTCCATTCATAAGTATTACGACGTGGCGGACTATTTCAAGGCGGACAACACCCTGTCCGCGGAGGAATGGGAGCAAAGCATTACCGATGAGTTTGTGGAATCGGTCGCGGTGCATCAGATCAGTGACGTGGAGGTCGGCTGCTTTTTATCCAGCGGTGTGGATTCCAGCTATGTGGTGCGCGAGGTGTCCAAGGTGGCGGCGGCTGTCAAAACCTTTTCCGTTGGATACGAGGAGGAGCAATACAGCGAGCTGCCGTATGCGCAGGCCTTTTCCAAAGAGATCAACGTGGAAAACATCGCCAACAAGGTGTCGGCTGAACAGTATTTCGATATGGCGGGCAAGATCCAGTATTTTATGGACGAGCCGCTGCCGAATCCTTCCGAGGTGCCGCTGTATTTTCTGGCGGAAAACGCGGCGAAGTATGTGAAGGTCGTGCTGTCCGGTGAGGGTGCCGACGAGCTGTTCGGCGGGTATCCGATGTATTTAGAGGGCGGGCATTTTCACAAATACAGCCGCGTCCCGCGCGTGCTGCGCAAGGGCGTGGCGGCGATCGCCCGACGGTTGCCGGAGAGTGTCAAGGGCAAACGGTTTGCCATTCGCGGCGCGATGCTTCCCTACGAGCGGTTTATGCGCGCCAATTACGTGTTCACGCGCGATGAGCGCGCTAAATTCTTAAAGAACCCCGGCACGCCGCGTGATCCGGTGGAGCTGTCCAAGCCGCATTTTGAGAAGGTGGCACATCTTGACGAGCCTACGCAGCTGCAGTATGTGGATATGCAGACCTGGATGCTGTACGATATCCTGCAAAAGGCAGACCGTATGAGCATGGCGAATTCTTTGGAGCTGCGCGTGCCGTTTTTGGACAAAAAGATGCTGGAGCTGGCGGTGACGTTGCCGACAAAGTACCGTATCGACGGTAACATCACCAAGGTGGCGCTCCGTGCGGCGGCGCTTCGTCAGTTACCGGAGCGCACGGCACACAAGAAAAAATTAGGGTTTCCAGTGCCGCTCAACGACTGGCTGCGGCAGGACACCTATTACGAGCGGGTCAAGGCGGCCTTCTCAGGTGAGATCGCCGCGAAATTCTTTAACGTGGAAGCGATCCTGCAGTTACTCGAAGACCACAAGCAGGGAAAATCTCGCAACATGAAGAAGATCTGGACCATTTACACGTTTATTTTATGGTATGAGCAGTTCTTTGTTTTGAACTGATCGATACAAAACACAGAGTAGACCGATGAGCGTTAAGTGCCGCCGCGGACGGGGAGTTGCCGTGCGGACGAAAAGAGTTTTCTTGCGGTTTGTCGGTCGCATCCCGCTGTTGAACATAAGGACGAGTTATCCCTCCTTATTCAACAACAGGAGAATAAGGAGGGACTTTTTATGTCAAAAAACAAAATTTTACGGTTGGTCGTCTGCGGCATGATGATTGCGGTGGACGTGGTGTTGGCGCGGTTGGCTTCGCTCAACACCACCACCGAGCGGTTGGGGCTTTCGTTGTTCGCGGTGGCGATCGTCGCGTATCTGTACGGGCCGGTAGCGGCCCTCGTGGTGCACGGACTCAGTGATGTGATCGGTGCACTGCTGTTTCCCAACGGACCGTATTTTTTAGGCTTTACCATTACCGCGGTAATGATCGGCCTGATCTACGGACTGTGCTTTTATAAAACCGTCAATATGTGGCGTATTGTGATAGCAGTGGTTGCCGTGCAGGTGATCTGTACGCTGTGCTTGAACACGCTGTGGCTGAGCATTCTCTACAGCAAGGCGTTTTTGGTGTTTCTGCCGGGACGGCTGATCCAGGCGGCGATCGTGACGCCCGTTCAGTTGGTGGGATTGCCGTTTCTGTTTAAGGCGCTGGAACGCGGCGTTAAGCCGCTTTTGAATGAACAGCGTTGACAATCACACCGTGCTTTGTTACAATACAATCAATGATCTCAGCAACAAAGGAGAGAGCGTAAATGTCAGTATATCCGATTTTTCCGGAGGGGAAACGCAAAGCGTTTACCATGAGTTACGACGACGGTTGGCCGCAGGACGAAAAGCTGATCTCGCTTATGAACCAATACGGTATCAAGGGCACCTTCAATTTGGTCAGCGGTGACGTGCTGTTCGATCAGATCGAGAATCCCGTCGAGCGTTACAAAGGCCATGAGGTCGCGACGCACGGGTACACGCACGGATACTTGGGTCGACTTGCGCCGGCGCAAGCGACGTACGACGTTCTCAAAAACCGCGAAACGCTGGAAAAGGTGTTCGGCGGTACGGTGCGCGGTTTTGCGTATGGGCACGGCTCGTATAACGAGGACACGAAGCAGATCCTCAAAAATTGTGGCATCAAATACGCGAGAACTATCAACAACAACCCGCGGTTCGTGATGCCGAAAGATTGGTATTTCTTTGACCCGACCTGCGAGGACAGAGATCCGAAATTGCTCGACCTCGCCAATCATTTTGCGACCATGAAGCCGATCTTCACGCAGACGAATCTGTTTTATGTCTGGGGTCATTCGCATTTCACCGATCGCGATAATCTGTGGGATAAGCTGGAAGAAGTGTTCCAAAAGATGGGGAACAACGACGAGATCTGGTGTGCCACGAATATCGAGATCTGTGACTACATGACCGCTTTTGACAACCTCATTATGTCGGCGGATGGCATCTATATCTATAACCCGACCACCACGACTCTGTGGTTGCTCCACAATAACGGAGATTTCATGAACAAGCGCGAGGTCGTTGTGCTTGGGCCGGGCGAAGACGTGTACTTGAAGTGACCAAATAAGAACCCGACCCGCCAACGCAATTGAAAATTGCGGGCGGGTGCCCCGGAGCTTTGTTGTATTCACAATAAAAAAGGACTGTGAAGCTTCACAGTCCTTTTTTCTGCCTTGTTTACTTTTCTTCCGCGGTGCCGTACAGGTTCAGGCGGAACAGGTGTGACTCGTCCTCCGGATCGGAGCAGGTGACGGTCGCCTCACCGATATGGCCCCAGTCAATGGCGTTGGACAGTGCCAACAGCTGCGTCAAGCGGCTTTTCAGGTTCAGCACGTCGCCGTCGGGGGTGTTCAGATATACCTCACCCTTCGCGGTGGATGCGAATTCGATCAGCTTGTTGAAATCAAAGTTGTGAATGATTTGGTCTGCCATAAAACATTCCTCCCTCGCCGATATTATATACAAAGAAATCCCGTTGTGTCAAGAATAGTTTTTAACAAAAGGTTCACAAAATACATATTGACAGAAGTGGCAGGGAATGGTAAAGTATAGAAAGAGTTAGCACTCGTTCAAAAAGAGTGCTAATCGCTGGTGAAGGAGGTGTGGCAGATGGAATTAGGCGCGCGTAAACAGCAGATCGTGTCCGCGATCGTGGATGCGTATATCCATACCGGTGAGCCGATCGGCTCCAAGGCGCTGGTGTATGCGTTGGAGCAGGCGGTGTCCTCTGCCACCATCCGTAACGATATGGCGGATCTGGCGGCGGCCGGTTTTCTGGCACAGCCGCACACCTCTGCCGGCCGTATTCCCACGGCAAAGGCGTTCCGATTCTATATTGACCGGTTACTCGCCTGTCGGCCTCTCTCCGAGGAAAGCAAGCGGGAGATGGACGAGGTGCTGGGAACGGCGTCCGGTGATCCCGAAAAGCTGATCGCGGTCGCTTCTGAATTATTGGCACGTGAGACCGGTGTGGCAGCCGTCGCGGCAACACCGGATCAGAAGGGATCGGCGGTGCGTCAGATCGAGCTGTTGCGTGTCGGCGCACGGTCGGCGGCGGTTCTGCTGATGACCGATGGCGGAAACCTGCACAGTCGGGTATGCCGCTTGGACGCCGAATGTGAAGCCGCCGTGCTGGCACAGATCACGGAGCATTTGAATCGCGAATTTGCGGGCAAGGTGCTTTCCGAGATCGGTGTGGCACACGCGCAACGGCTGTTGGTGCAGCTCGGCGGTTACGGCTTATCCTATGCGCCGTTGCTCACCGCGTTTATCGAGCTGGTGCGTGAGTCGGCACAGGCGGACGTGCAGCTGTCCGGTCAGTTGAATCTGTTGCAGCATCCGGATTACCCGTTGGATCAAGCGCGGTCGTTACTTGCGCTGTTGTCCCGCCGAGAGTGGCTCAGCGGTATGCTCACCGCACATCCGGAGGGCCTGCGGGTGGTGCTGGGCAGCGAGAGCCCGCGTCCGGAGCTTAACGGCTCGTGTATCATTATGACGCAATACGCGCTTGGTAATCGGGATAACGGAGCACTCGGACTCATCGGGCCGGTGCGTATGGATTACGCGCAGGCGATTCCCCGCCTGCAGTATGTGGCACAGTCGGTCGGTCGATTGCTGACACAGCTTTTTGAAGATTAACCACAGTTTAACAAGGAGGGTTTTCCGTGGAAGAGGAAAAGAAGGATCTCATAACGGAAGAGGAAATTGAACAGGGTCAGCCGGAAACGGAGAATAACGCAGAGGAACCTGCGGGCACTGAACTTGTGCAGCTGCAGGAGCAGCTTACCCAAGTGCAGGATCAATATCAGCGCGTGTTGGCGGAGTATGCCAATTACAAGCGCCGCACCGATCAGGAGAAGGAACAGCTCGGTTCGTTTGTGAAAGCGGAGGTGCTCAAGGCCCTGCTTCCGGTGATCGATAATCTGGAGCGCGCCATCGACGCGCCGGAGAGCGGCGAGTATAAAAAAGGCGTGGAAATGGTGGTTCGCCAGTTTGGTGAAACACTGGGAACGCTGGGTCTTGAGGAGATTCCCGCACTGAATCAGGTGTTTGATCCGGAACGGCACAACGCCGTCATGCGTGAGGACGCGGACGGAGTCGAGCCGGAAACCGTGACAGAGGTCTACCAAAAGGGCTATGCGCTCGGTGCGCGTGTATTGCGTCCGGCAATGGTTAAGGTGGCAAACTGATCTTCGTATCACATATAATAGTTATATATAGGAGGCATTTTCCATGGCAAAAATCATCGGTATTGACTTAGGTACCACCAACTCGTGCGTTTCGGTGATCGAGGGCGGCGAAGCCGTCGTCATTCCCAACGCTGAAGGTGCACGCACAACCCCGTCGGTCGTCGCGTTTAAAAAGGACGGCGAGCGTATCGTCGGCCGCGTCGCGAAGCAGCAGGCGGTCTCCAATCCGGATCGCACCATTTCGTCCATCAAACGCGATATGGGCACAGCCAATAAGGTGTCCATCGACGATAAGGACTACACCCCGCAGGAGATCTCCGCGATGATTCTGACTAAATTAAAGCAGGACGCGGAAGCGTATCTCGGCGACAAGGTGACCGAGGCGGTCATCACCGTTCCCGCATACTTTACCGACGCACAGCGTCAGGCAACGAAGGATGCCGGTAAGATCGCGGGTCTGGAGGTCAAGCGTATCATCAATGAGCCGACCGCGGCAGCGCTCGCGTATGGCATTGATAAGGAAAACGATCAGAAGATCATGGTATACGACCTGGGCGGCGGTACCTTCGACGTGTCCATCATTGAGATGGGCGACGGCGTGCAGGAGGTGCTTGCCACCGCCGGTAACAACCGACTCGGTGGCGACGACTTCGACCAGAAGATCGTGAACTGGCTGATCGACGGCTTCCGCAAGGAGACCGGCGTGGATCTGTCGGCGGATAAGATGGCGGTACAGCGTCTGCGTG
>CAYZXC010000052.1:0-9086 GCA_964482275.1 uncultured Eubacteriales bacterium | reverse complement strand
GCCGAGCAGGTCAAATCCATGTCGGCGGAGGAGATCAATGCGGTGGTGCGTGAAGCGCTGGCGTATGACGATTACCAGTATCAAAGGGACAACGGCATTCGCATCACCGAGCCGTTCCGCGCGGAGGGGCTGCACAAGGTGCTGTATCAGTGCCCGCATTGTATGACCGAATCCAAAATGGCGTCGAAGGGCACGGAGATCTTCTGTACCGAATGCGGCAAGCGTTGGAATTTGAACGAGGACGGCACGTTGTCCGCTCTTGAGGGCGAAACGGAGTTTCCCCACGTGCCGGATTGGTTTGATTGGGAGCGTGAGCAGGTGCACCGCCAGATCGACAGCGGTGAGTATGCGTTTGAGGACGAGGTGGAGGTCTATTCTCTGCCCCGCTGTTGGCGGTTTATGAAGCTTGGCAAAGCGAAGCTCACTCACGATCCCGAAAACGGCTTCGTGCTGACCGGGCATTACAACGGCAAGGATTACCGCATCCAGCGCACGCCGGTGATGACCAACAGCCTGCATATCGAATACGATTACTGCTATATCAAGCCGTTTGATTGCCTGGATATCTCCACCGAAAACGATTCGTTTTATTGCTACCCCACCAAGGAAAACGTGGTGACCAAGCTCGGCTTTGCGACCGAGCGGCTATATCAGTTAGCCGTCAACCAGGCAAAAGAATCGGCAACGAAATAACATATTAAAAACGCTCCGGCGTTACCGGAAAAACCGTTCAATGTGCAGTTTGTTGCAAAACTCGAAATTGTGCTCCAGAAGTTTTGTGAAGCGGCCGATCAAAAAGCCGTTTATCAGGGCGCACAGGACCGTGCCGAGCTTGACGCCCTCGAACACACCAAAACCGAAAAAGCAAAAGGACAGCACCACGCCCAGCACCGTGCTGAAGCAATCGTAGGCGGTCTTGACCTTGTTAATATCAATGCCCCACTTGCTCGCGACCTCTTTGACGATCAGCTCGTAGGCTTCGGGGGACAGGTAGGTGTGGAAGAACAGCGACACGGAAAACGAGCATAGCACCGTGCCGAGCACATACCACACGGCACGGATCGCAAAGGTATTGTCGGGCAAGCCGGCAAGCACCGCCATCGCTCCGTCAAGCAGGGTGCCGTAGATGACGGCGGTCACGAACGAGAACAGATACGAAAGCTTGAATTTTCGCATCAGAATAGCCGTTGCCAATACCAGCACGCCTTGAAACGCATATTCCGCCACCCCGAAGCTAAACCACGGCAAAAGCTCGGACAGCTTCAGGTGCAGGATGTACGCGGGGGCGACAACCATCGACATACCGAAATCCGCTTTTTCGGTAAAGGCGGCGGCAAATGCCATGATGATAAGCGCCAGTACATACGAAAGCTCCGTGTAAAAAACTCTTTTCTTCATACGATTCCCCTTCAAAACAACCAAACGGTTCCCCACATAATAAAACGCATCATAGCATATTTCGATGCCCCCGTCAATGCCGCCCGCATTGACAAGGGGCATTAAGTTTGGTATTATGGTACAAACGTGTAACAGGAGCGATGGCAATGGAACTGCAACAGTTAAAATATTTCAAGACCGTTGCGGAATTGGGCAGCATTTCGGACGCAGCACAAGCCCTTTTTATTTCAGCACCCGCGCTGAGCACCTCTGTCTCCCGTCTTGAAAAGGAACTCGGCGTAAAACTGTTTGACAGAACCAACAACCGCATTGCCGTCAACCGGCAAGGGCAGCTGCTGCTGCGGTATGCCACCCAGATTTTTTCCTTGCTCGACTGCGCCAAGACCGAGCTGCGCCAAAGCGTGATGCTGCAGGGACAGCACGTATCAGTGGCGAGCATCGCCTCCACGCAATGGGTGGATCTGATCACCGCGTTTTCGCAGGAGCACCCGCATTTTACCCTGCTGTGCACCAGCTTGAACCGACCTGAGCTGGTGAACGGCGGCCTGTCAGCTCAGTATACCTTTTTGCTCGCCGCCGAGGATGACCTTCCGGAGTCGTATGCGGATAAGCTCGACAGCTGTTTCCTGTTTGAAGATCATCCGGTGGTTATGGTACATCGCGATCACCCACTCGCCAAAAAGCAAGCGGTGGATCTGTCCGAGCTGCTCACAGAAACCGTGTTTCTTCCGTTGCAGGACTATCCCCTGCACGACCATTTGGTCAGACTGTTCCGCGATAACAACATTCCCTTGCCCGCCGGCAACGCCTATTCCCATTTGGCAACGCAACAGATGACCGCCGAGGGTCTGGGTGTCGCGTTTGCAACCTCCCATACCAACTTATCCGCTTCACAAAGCTTATGCTATGTACCCATCCGTAACGCGCAGCCGTGGTCCTGTCGGTTGTACTGGAGGAAAAATCACAGCTTCAACAAGGATGAGGCGTTATTTCACGACTTCGTGGAGCGCTATTATCAGAAACGATAACACCACTGCCGGCAAGAAGTTGCCGGCAGTTTTTGCATAATGTGAAAGTTATGCAAGTGTTAAGTTTTCGGAAGTTGTTTTTGGGTAATCTGCGTGATATAATCAAGCCGACAAAATGCGGGGGTGTTTAATATGGTCGCGACAAAAGAACAGCGCTATAAATGGGTCATTCTCGGTGTCTGCTTTTTCATGATCTTTGTGTGTTTGGGGTTTTGCAGCACAAACAAAGGCATTTACCTGACAGCGATCACCGAAGCGATAAACATCCCGCGCGGGCTTTTCTCCATTAACGATACCTGCCGCTATATCGCATCGGCTGTGATCAATCTCTTTTTCGGCACTCTGCTTCAGCGCTTTGGTTATCGAAAAATGGTAGCGGTGGGGTTCGCCACCATGATCGTCTCCACCCTGCTGTTTGCATATGCACAGGATATCGTTACCTTCTGTATCGGCGGCGTGTTTTGCGGCATCGGCTTTGCATTCACCTCCACCAATATGGCAAGCAGCATTATGCGCCGCTGGTTTGACAAGGATATCGGCAAGTACACCGGTATTGTGTTTGCCGCAAACGGCCTCGGTGCAACGGTTGCGTCGATGATCGCCACACCGCTGATCAACGAGCCCGGCAACCCCTTCGGTTATCGCAACTCGTATCTGGTGGTCGCCGCGATACTCGCCGTCACCGGTATCTTGAGTGTCATATTGCTCAAAAACCCACCGGCACAGCCCCCTGTTTCTGCCGGTAATGTGAATACGAAAAAACGATCCGTTAACTGGGTGGGACTTGAGTTTTCCGAGGCGCGGCGCAAACCGTTTTTCTACATAGCCGCCGGTGTTATTCTGCTCTCCGGATTATCGCTGCAAGGAATCGCGGGCGCGTACGCCGCTCATTTGCAGGACGTAGGGTTTGAGCCGGGCTTTGTCACCGCGATCGTCAGCCTGTCTTCGTTAGCCTTAACTGCCAGCAAGATCCTTGCCGGTTGGTTGTATGACCGTTTTGGGCTCGGCTTCGTGATGACGATGTGTCAGATCGCCGCCATCGGTGCCTTCTTGTGTCTGGCCTTCGTGTGCACCGGTTCTTTCGGTGTGGTATTGGCCGTAGTGTTCGCCGTGCTGTATGCGATCGCTCTGCCGCTGGAAACGCTGCTGGTACCCCTACTTGTCAACGACTTTTTCGGTGCGCGATCCTATGATAAAATACTGGGACTTTTCGCGGCGTTCAACTATATCGGCTATGCACTCGGTGCGCCGATCGTCAACGTGTGCTTCGACTGGTTTGGCTCCTACAAGCCGGTATTGATCGTGTTCGTTGCGCTGATGTTAATCGCATCGTTTGCGTTCCGATTCGCGTTACGTTCCGTCCAAAAAATCAAACGACCGTAGTGTGACAGGACTCAGACCCTGTCACACTACGACTCTTTGTCGATCGCGTTGCGATCCACCCTCGGCGTGTTTTGAAACGCTTTTTTATACTGAGCGATAAAAAACGAGGTGTCGTTATAGCCGCAGGCGGTCGCGATCTCTTTGACACTCATATCGGTGTTAAACAACAGATCCCGCGCGTGGCCGAGGCGTTGCGAGATGACCGCCTCCATCGGCGTTTGCCCGAAATACTGTTTGAACAGTCGGCACAGGTAGCTCTTATCCAGATACGATACCGCGGCAAGCTCGTCCAATGTTATCCGTTCGGTGTAATGCGTGTTGATATACTGAAACACCCGATCCAACGCGGTCGGGGCGTTGTGTTCTTCGTAATACCGATGACAAATATCGGCATTGAGCAGATGCAAGATCTCACGGAGCAGCATATGGGATGCTTCGGTGTTCTTGTCGGTCTGTTCGGCAAGCAAGGAGATCAGTTTTAGCAGTTCCTTTGACCGACGCACGGCAAACACGGTAGGGATCGAGGCGATCATACCGTGCGTGCAGACCGGTTCAATAAACGTCGCTTTGTTTCGGCTGTAGTTCACCACCTCTGTTTTTTTGGAAAAATCCAGCGTAAGCACGTAGCAGTTGTACTCACCGAAGCTGTATACCTCCTGCCCCGGACGGCGAAAACACACGGTACCGTCCTTGACGGTGTGCTGCTTGCCGTCTATAAAGATCGTACGTTCACCCGTAACGTAATAATCCAGCTCGTGGTTGTATACGGTGCGCTTGATAACGGACGTGGCAGACGGCGCTACAAACTGTTTACACTCCAAAATATGAAAGTCCATAATCCCACCTCACGCGTATTATACAAGAAAAACACCGAAATGTCAAAATAGTCCTATTATTTGTCAATATATTCCCTTTACGAATGCTTTTTTTACAAATATAATGTGGTTAGAGATTATATACAAAAGGAGTATGAGTGGTATGAGTTTTATGTTCCACCCCTTCCCCTATGCGGATCCGAACGCGGTCAACACCGTGGAGATCCCCGCATCGGTGAAAGACAATCTGGTCTGCGGCATTCTGAACGTCGGCAAAAAGATCGCAAAATTCTTTGACAACGCGAACAGCATTGCCATTGACGCCTATCCCGGTGCCGAGTATGAAATGCTGGTCAACGTGCTCAAGCAACAGCTTGCCCGCACGGGTGTTGAGTTTATTGACGCCGCTTCGGTAATGCTGCCGAGCGAAGTCATCACCAAAAAGGTCGAGCCGTTCCTGCCGGAGGATCGCGACGTTGACCCCGTTTTGCTGTACGGCAGACGGTACCGCGAGGGCTACAAGGGCCTTCAGGACGCCGAAAAGGTGGAGCAGTTAAAAGCTCGCATCAAAAACGGCGGCAAAGTGCTCGTATACGGCAAGGGCTCGCTGTCGGAGGAGCTGCAGGACGAATACGATCTGCGTATCTGGATCGACGTCACACCCAGAACCTCCGTGCTCAACTGCAAAAACGGTAAAAACCGCAACATCGGTCTGACCGAGGAACTCCCCTACGGGCTGATGATGCGCCGCAACTACTATGTGGATTTTGAAACCGCAATGGAGCAACGCTGGGGACTGATGAGAACTCAGAAGCTCGATTACTATATCACCGCAGACGAGCCGACGCAGATGAAAATGCTGCCGTTCGGCAGTGTGATGGAGCTGTTTGAGGAACTGGGCAGACGGCCGTTCCGTTGCCGTCCCGTGTACCTCGAAGGCGTTTGGGGCGGATTCTATATCCACAAGCTCAGAAATCTGCCGAAGGAAATGCGCAACTGTGCGTGGATCTTCGATATGATCCCGTTGGAAGTATCGCTGGTAGCGATGCTGGACGAAGCGGGTGAATTTGAGGTACCGTTCTTCACCTTCGTGCAGGCAATGGGCGAGAAATTGCTCGGTCACAAGGCCTACACCGAATTCGGCGGGTACTTCCCCGTCCGTTTCAACTACGACGACACCTTCCATTCCTCCGGCAATATGTCAATCCAGTGCCATCCCCACGCCGACTATGTCATCAACAATCACGGCGAGTTCGGCCGTCAGGACGAAAGCTACTACGTTGTCCGCGCCGGTCATCAGGCAAAGACCTATCTGGGCTTTGCCGACGAAACCAGCGGTGACGAGTTTATGGAGCTGGCGGATCGCGCCCAAACCACGCACGAACTGATCGATTATCAGAAATATATCCACGCGGTGGAATCCGTCCCCGGTACGCAGGTGATGATCCCCGCGGGCACCATTCACGCATCCGGCCGCAACCAGGTCATTCTGGAGATCGGCAGTCTGACCGTCGGTTCGTACACCTACAAGTTGTATGACTATCAGCGCACCGACCCGCAGACCGGTCTGCCCCGCCCGATCCATATGAAGATGGGTAAAGACGTCATCCGCAAAGAGCGCGACGCCAAGTGGGTCACCGAAAACCTCGTCAATCACGGCGGCGTTGTGCGTGAGAACGGCACGAGCAAAGAGATCATCGTCGGCGAGCACGATCTGCTGTACTTCTCGCTCCGCAACCTCATTTTCGAAACCGATATCGACGACGATACCGACGGCCTGTTCCACGTTCTCGCATTGGTTGACGGTGAAAAGGTGCGCGTGGAATCCATCGACAACCCGAACCTGTATTACGATCTGAATTCGCTGGATATTGCGGTCGTTCCCGCAAACTTCGGCAAGTACCGGATCCGCAATCTGGGTGTCGGCGTGGTCACCGTTCACAAAACGCAATTAAAGAGATGATCGTATGAAGATACTCGCATTGGATATCGGCGGAACGGCCGTGAAATACGGCCTGTTTGTTGACGGCAACGAGGAGCTCGGTCAATTCAGCGTGAAAGACGAGGACGGCGAGGAGAACATCGCCGTCCGTCTGGCTGAATTTTGCGCCGAACGCCGCGCGGAATATATCGCCGTATCCACCCCCGGCCCGTTTGACTATGCCACCGGCACCAGTCTGATGACACACAAGCTGCACTCGCTGTACGGCATCAGTCTAAAGGACGTCTTTACCCGTACGCTGCCAAACGCGCGCGTTTGTTTTATGAACGACGCCACGGCGTTTGCGCTGGGCGTTTTGCAGGAAAAGCCCGACCTGAAAACGCAGGATATCGCGTGCGTGATGCTCGGTACCGGGTTAGGATATGCCAACGTTAGAGGCGGGGTCATTCAGCTGAACGAAAAGCAAACGCCGGCAAGTCCTATGTGGAATATGCCGTTTTTGGATGGGATCGCAGAGGATTACGTGTCCACCCGCGCCCTGCTGAGCGCGGCAAGCGAGCACGGATATGCGTTTTCCAATATCAAGGATATGGCGGACGAGGCCAGACGCGGCAATCAACAGCTCAAGGCCGTGTTTTACGATTTCGGCCGATACCTGGGGTTGTGTCTGGAACAAAAACGCGCCGATGACCGCTTCGACGAAGCGGTCATCGGCGGTCAGATCTCCAAGTCGTTCGATCTGATGAAGGACGGCTTTGAGAGTGCCACCAAGCTACCGTTTTCCTTGGTACACGATACCGCCACCTGTGCGTTATATGGGTTGTACGGGTTTGCTGTAAACGATTAAGAGGTGTTATTATGAAACGAATTCTCATCATCACCGCCGATAAGTGCGACGATTCGGAGCTTCTGTACCCTTACTACCGCGTATTGGAAGCGGGGTATGAGGCGGATGTCGCGTCGTTCACCGAAACAACGGTCACGTGCAAATATCATTTTGAATGCGAGGCGAATCTGGCGGTCGCCGACGTCAACAGCGCCGACTATGACGGCTTGATCCTCCCCGGCGGTTCGGCTCCCGAAAAGCTCAGGCAGAATGCTGACGTGCTTCGCATCGTTCGGGAGATGTTCGGGCAGAAAAAGCCGATCGCTTCCATCTGTCACGGACAGCAGATCCTCATTTCCGCTAAGGTGCTCGGCGGTATGGACGCCACCTGCTATCCCGGCATCAAGGATGATCTGATCAACGCCGGCGCTAACTACAAAGATCAGCCCGTGGTGGTGTGCGATAATCTCGTCACCTCCAGACGGCCGCAGGATCTCCCCTGTTTTATGAGAGAGTTTATGAATCTCGTAAAATAACTCTTCGCCCCCTCGGTTTGATGTCCGAGGGGGCGTTTCCGTTTGCCGTAAAAATACTCCTGTTTATAGCTCCGTTTGGCTCATAAAATCGGCCATCAGCTTATCCTGAAGCTTTTGAAGCAGAGCGGGGGCTTTGCCGCCCACCGGCTTGCCGTCGATGGTCTCGGCAGAAAGACAGAGAGCGCCCGCCGACGATACCAGCACCTCATCCGCTAAAAACAGATCCTCCAGCATATAGGGCGTTTCGGAAACCGAGATGCCGAGCTCCCTGCAGACCTCGATGATGTGTTTGCGGGCGATGCCCGGCAGGATCAGATTGTCGGTAGGCGCGGTGATGAGACAGCCGTCTTTGATGATATGCACGTTGCTGTGAGCACACTCGGTCACCCGACCGTTGCGGTGAAAGACCGCCTCGAAACAGCCCGCTTCTTTTGCCCGCTGAGAGGCAATGACCACCGGGATCAGGTTGATGGTCTTGATGTTGCAATGCAAAAAGCGGGTATCCTCCATGGTGATCAGCGAAACCTTTTTATAAACATCCAGGATCTCTTTGGGATAAATATTGATCCAGATATTTGCCGTCTGATCGGCGGGGAAGACATGGTTCCGAACCGCATCGCTGCCCCGTGTAGCCTGAAAATAAACAAAATTGTTTCCGGTGTCCATCTTTTGAACCATTTCGTTCAGAAGCGCCTTCATTTCTTCTTTCGTATAAGGCAGGCGGATCTCCATCAGCTTTGCGCTGTTATAAAAACGGTCTACATGCTCGTCGAGGGAAAAGATCGTATAATTCCGACTGTAGGTGGCATCGTAAATGCCATCACCAAAAAAGCACGCCCGATCCTTCATCGGGATGGTGATCTCTTCGATCTCACCGAAGGTACCGTTGTAATAACCCAAGTTTTTCATAAAACCACCTCTCGCCGAACAGTATAACAGACCACCCGTCGCTTTGCAACCAAAAACGCCCAAATGAAAAGACCTCTTGCCTAAAGGCTGCAAGGGTGATCCCTCCTAGCCGGTGAGGCTATGAAAATCCGCCCATCTTTCGATGGGCGGATTCGAGTTGCTTGTATGATGTTGATTACATCTCTTTGATTGCAGCCTGCCCCGCTATTCACAAGCCACACCAACCATTACCGTATTATTTAACGTACT
>CAYZXC010000051.1:0-9184 GCA_964482275.1 uncultured Eubacteriales bacterium | reverse complement strand
CTGGTATGCGAATGCCGCATTGCCACCGATCGTACACGCACCGGCGACCAGTATGCGGTCGAGCTTCTCTCCATCCTGCGGCTGTACGGCATTTCTGAATCCGAGATCGACGGCGCGATCTTAAGCTCGGTCGTTCCCGGTCTGGACAAGGTGCTGAGTGACGCGGTGAAACGCGTGACGGGTGTGACGCCGTTGCTTGTCGGCCCCGGTGTCAAGACCGGTATGAACATCCGTATCGACAATCCCGCACAGCTTGGCGCAGACCTGTTGGTCGGCGCGGTCGCGGCAGTCGCCAAATACGGCGCACCGTGTATCATCTGGGATCTCGGTACGGCCACCACCGTATCGGTGGTAGACGGAGAGGGAGCGTTCCGCGGCGGCGCGATCATGCCGGGTGTGGGGACTTCGTTGGATTCATTGGTCAACAACGCCTCGCTGTTGCCGCGCATTCGTGTGGAAGCACCCGCGCATGTGATCGGCACCAATACGACCGATTCGATGAAGTCGGGCGTGGTGTTCGGTACCGCCGCGATGCTGGACGGTATGTGCGAGCGTATTGAAGAACAGCTCGGTACCGCCGCGACGGTGGTGGTCACCGGCGGATTAGGGGAGGAGATCGCCTCTCATTGTCGGCACGAGACCGTGTACGACGGCAGACTGTTACTCGACGGTCTGCGCCTGATCTATATCAAAAACCGTTCCTAATGGTTTTTGAAATATGATGCGCTGCATCTGCCTGAATGGCGGAGCAACAGCAAGGAGAAATGAATATGACATCTAAGAAAACGGTGCGGTTAGCGCAGTTGTCGATTTTGACGGCGCTGATCGTGGTGTTGCAGTTAATGAGCTACAGTGTCAAGATCGGGCCCTTTGGGCTCTCGCTTGTGCTGATTCCGATCGTGATCGGCGGCGCGCTGTTCGGCGTACGCTCCGGTGCGATACTGGGCGGCGTGTTCGGCGCGGTCGTGGTGCTGTGCTGTGTGTTCGGTCTGGATGTCGGTGGCAATATGCTGTGGAGCATCAACCCATTGCTTACCGCACTGATCTGTATCGGCAAGGGCATCGCCGCCGGTGTAGCAGGTGCTGCCGTGTCCGCGGTATTTAAGAAGATGGGGAAACCGATGGTCGGCGTTTTCTTAAGTGCTATCACCGTTCCGGTCGTGAATACCGGACTCTTTTTGGCTATGCTGTCGCTGTGCTTCCACGATACATTGGTGCTGTGGGCGGCCGGACAGGATGTGGTCTATTATGTGCTTACCGGTATCATTCTCGTGAACTTTGTGCCGGAATTACTGCTGAATATGGTACTGGCACCGGTGGCACAGCGTGTGATCGCGGCGGTAAGTCGCAGTAAGATGTAGGTGAAAACGGATTGAGGATGCTGTTAACAAAATACAGAGAGCAAATTTTGTACCTGCTGTTCGGTGGATTGACCACCGTGGTGAGCCTTGCCGCGTTTTGGTTCGTGGACCGTGTCGTGATGGCAAACGAGCACATTGCGAATATCGTTTCGTGGATACTGGCGGTGCTGTTTGCGTTTGTCACCAATCGCATCTGGGTATTCAATGCCAAGACAAACAATAAAACAGCTTTTTTTAAGCAACTGCTCGGCTTTTACGGCGGGCGACTGCTCACCTTCGGCACCGAAGAACTGCTTTTGCTCGTGTTTATCACGTGGCTGGAATTTGACAGTATGCTCGTCAAGATCGCCGCACAGGTCGTGGTATTGATCCTCAATTATGTTGTCAGCAAGGTTTTCGTATTCCGCAAACAACAATAACGTAACCGCACAGCATTTGCTGTGCGGTTATTTCTTGCCCGAAATGCTCATACTGTTCGTGGAGGCGATCGGATGGATTTTTGGACTGAGTCGGTAACACTGCCGACATTTCCCGCAATGACACACGACATTCGCACCGATGTGCTGGTCATCGGCGGCGGGCTGACGGGACTGTTGTGTGCGTATCACTTGCAACGGGCGGGCCTGGAGGTCGTTGTCGCTGAAGCGGATACCATCGGCAGCGGTGTCACCGGCAGGACTACCGCCAAGATCACCACGCAGCACGGGGCGATCTATCACACGATTGCTAAGCGGCACGGGATGCAGGCGGCACGATACTATTATGAAGCGAACGAGGAAGCCTTGGAGGCGTATCGCCGACTTGACGGCGATTTTGATCGTACTACCTGTGACGGTTTTTTGTTTTCTCGCACGCATCGTGAGGTGCTGGAAACCGAACTGACCGTGCTCCGCGCCATCGGCGCGCAGGCGGAATGGGCGGAGGATGTGGAATTGCCGTTCCCTGTGGCGGGCGCTCTGCACATACCGCATCAAGCACAGGTGCATCCGCTGAAATTGCTCAATGCTCTGGTGCCGGAACTGACTATTTACGAGCATACCCGCGTGCGTGAGATCCGCGGCAACATCGTCACGACAGACAACGGTATGACCGTCACCGCTGAGTCGATCATCGTTGCCACGCATTTCCCGTTTTTGAACCGACACGGTGCCTATTTTCTGAAACTGTATCAGCACCGCTCGTATGTGGCGGTAGTGGATAACGCACCACCGCTCAAAAATATGTATTGGGAAGCAAGTGACAGCGGGCTTACCTTTCGGCAATGCGGTGATCAACTGCTCATCGTCGGTGGGGGACACCGTACCGGTAAGTCCGGATTGGGGTGGAAAGCGGCGGAGCAGGTCGTACGTCACTACTATCCGGAGGCGCAGATCACCGCCCGCTTTGCCACACAGGACTGTATGTCGCTGGACGGCATTCCGTATATCGGTCGCTATGCCAAGCATACCCCGCAACTGTATGTTGCGACCGGCTTCAACGGATGGGGTATGACCTCTGCCATGACCTCCGCCCTGTTGCTGACCGGTGAATTGATCGGCAAGCCAAAGCCGTGGGCATCGGTGTTTGCACCCGACCGTACGATATGGCACCAACAGTTGGCGATCAATGCGGGCGAAACGCTCAAAACGATGCTGACGCCGACCGCACCGCGTTGCCCCCATTTAGGCTGTGCACTGAAATGGAACGCGGCGGAACACAGTTGGGACTGTCCCTGCCACGGCTCTCGATTCTCGGAGGACGGCAAACTGCGCAACGGTCCGGCAACAGGAAACTTAAAAGAGGGATGATCGTTCGATCATCCCTCTTTGTGGCTTGATTATTCTTTTTCCACGATCTTGCGGCCCATCAGCACGCCCATAACGGACGCCATCATCAGTCCGCGCGTCCAACCGCTGGAATCGCCCAGACAGTGCAGGCCCTCAACGTTCGTGTTGAGGTCGGTGTCCATGCGTACGCGGTTGCTGTAGAATTTCAGTTCCGGCGAATAGAGCAGCGTTTCATACGAGGCGAAGCCCGGTACGACGTGATCCACCGCTTGAATAAAGTTGATAATGTTGATCATTGCGCGGTACGGCATGGCCGCGGTGATATCACCCGCCACGGCATCCGGCAGGGTGGGACGCAGGTTCGACTGTGCCAGCTCCTTTTGCCAGGTGCGTTTGCCGTCCAGAATATCCCCGAAGCGTTGTACCAGAATATGTCCGGCACCCAGCATATTGGTCAGCTCACCGACCTTTTGCGCGTACGCGATCGGCTGATTAAACGGCTGGTTAAAGTTGTGCGAGCAGAGGATCGCTAAGTTGGTATTATTGGACTTCAGTTCCTTGTACGAATGTCCGTTGACCACGGCGAGGTCATCGTCGTAATTTTCCTGGCTGACAAACCCACCGGGATTTTGACAGAACGTGCGCACCTTGTTTTTGAACGGACGCGGATAACCGATGAGCTTGGATTCATACAAGGTCTCGTTGACGGTTTCCATCACCTCATTGCGCACCTCAACGCGCACGCCGATATCGACGGTGCCGGGCTGATGCGCGATGTTGTGCTCCGCACAGATCTTTTCCAACCAATCCGCACCGCGGCGGCCGGTGGCGATGACGGTATGCGCCGCTTCAATCGTCAGATCCGTTTTGCCGTCGCTGATGCACACGCCGCGGCACACACTGCCGTCGAGCAGGAGATCGGTGCACTCGTAGCCGAACAGAATTTCCACGCCGTTGTTTTGCAGATATTGCTCGATCGCGAGATAAATGCCCTGCGCTTTTTCCGTTCCCATGTGACGGATAGGACAATCCACGAGCTTGAGTCCCGCTTGGATCGCGCGTTTGCGGATCTCCTTGACCTTTTCGCTGTTGCCGAGACCCTCAACGTGAGTATCGGCACCGAACTCCAGATAGATCTCGTCCGCGTAATCGATCAGATCCTGTGCGACATCCTCGCCAATGAGCGACGGCAGATCGCCGCCGACCTCATAGCTTAAGGACAGCTTGCCGTCCGAAAACGCACCCGCACCGGAAAATCCGGTGGTAATATGGCAGTACGGCTTGCAGTTGACGCAATGACCGACCTTCGCTTTGGGACACCGACGGTTTTCCACCGCCTGTCCCTTTTCCACGATCATAATTTTCTGTTTACTGCCGCGGCGGAGCATTTCGAGCGCGGTAAAGATACCGGCAGGACCGGCACCGACGATCACGACATCTCGTTTCACAGTATAAACCTCCTTGCAATGGAGTTTCCCAACAAAAAAGTATAGCAATAAACGGGGTTGCTTGTCAACTGCAATTTTTACAAGTATCACTTGCGCAATCGGATCGTTATATGGTATACTGACTCTGTATGAGAGGAAGGTGACAGCGTATGGACATTCGTGTCGGGGATAGGCTCACGATGAAAAAGCAACACCCTTGCGGCGGCGCCACCTTTTCGGTGCTGCGGATCGGTATGGATTTCCGTCTGCGCTGTGAGACCTGTGGTCACGAGATGATGATCCCCCGTTTGAAAGCGGAAAAGAATATCCGTAAAGTCGAGCGGGAGGAGTAGCGATACACGGCAGATCGAAAAGACAAGGGAGAGATTGCTGTGTTGGATAAATTAAAAGAGGTAGAGAAACGGTACGAAGAACTGATGGTGCGGTTGTGTGATCCGTCGGTGGTCTCACAAGCGGAACTGTACCGCGACCTGATGCGCGAGAGCAAACAGCTGGAGCCTATTGTGGAAGCCTACCGCGTGTACGCCAAAGCCCGCGAAACGGAGCAGGAAGCAAAAGCGCTGTTGGAAAGCACGGGCGTCGACCGCGAATTGCGGGAGCTTGCGGAAGAAGAACTGCAGGAAAGCCGCCGTACGGCGGAGCGTCTGGCAGAAGAACTGAAGCTCTTATTGTTACCGCGTGATCCGAACGACGACCGCAACGTGATCGTTGAGATCCGAGCGGGCGCAGGCGGAGAGGAATCGGCGCTGTTTGCAAATAGCCTGTACCGTATGTATACGCTGTACGCCACCGCCAACGGTTATCAGACTGAACCGGTCGGTGCGAATGCGACCGAGCTTGGCGGGTACAAGGAGATCAGTTTTATGGTCACCGGTCACGGTGCCTACAGCCGCCTAAAATTTGAAAGCGGCGTCCACCGTGTTCAGCGTGTACCCGAAACCGAGGCGGGCGGCCGTATTCATACCTCCACCGTCACCGTGGCGGTGTTACCCGAAGCGGAGGAGGTCGAGCTTGAGATCAACCCTGCCGACCTGCAGATCGATACCTATCGCTCCAGCGGTGCCGGCGGTCAGCACATCAACAAGACGGAATCCGCGATCCGCATCACGCATATCCCGACCGGTACGGTCGTAGAATGTCAGGATGAGCGGAGTCAGTATAAAAACAAGGATAAGGCGATGCGGGTGCTGCGCGCGCGTCTGTTTGAACAAAAGCAGGCGGAGCAACAGTCAGCGATCGCGGCGGATCGCCGTTCACAGGTGGGAACGGGCGATCGCAGTGAGCGCATCCGCACCTATAATTTCCCGCAGGGACGGGTGACCGATCATCGGATCGGATTGACACTGTATAAATTAGACGCGGTTATGGACGGCGCGTTGGATGAGCTCATTGACGCGTTGATCACCGCTGACCGCGCCGAGAAACTACAAAGAGGATAATACATCATGCAAACCTTGCATTTAACGGATCGGGAAACAGACCTTCAATTGGCTGCCGATTTACTTAAAAGCGGTGAGCTGGTCGCCATTCCGACCGAAACGGTATACGGTCTGGCAGCGGATGCCGGAAACGGCGCGGCGGTGGCGAACATTTTCAAAGCCAAGGGCCGGCCGGCGGACAATCCGCTGATCGTGCACATCGCACACCGTGAACAGTTGAATAATCTGGTTGCCGACATCCCGCAGACGGCTGAGGCACTTAGCCGTGCGTTTTGGCCGGGACCGCTGACGATGATATTTAAGAAAGCGCCCTGCATCCCGCACGAGGTGAGCGCGGGGCTGGATACCGTCGCCGTACGGATGCCGTCACACCCGATCGCCAGACGGATCATTGAATTGTCCTGCCCGTTGGCAGCACCCTCTGCCAACCGTTCCGGTATTCCCAGCCCGACGGAGGCGGCACGCGTCGCCGAGGATATGGACGGCCGCATCGCCGCGGTGGTGGACGGCGGCGCCTGCGAGGTCGGCGTGGAATCCACGGTCGTGGATGTGACAGGTGACCGTGTGCGCGTCCTGCGTCCCGGTGCGGTCACGGTGGAAATGCTTACACAGGTGGTGGGGAAAGTCGAGGTCGACGACGCTGTCACACACGAGCTGCAAGCGGGGGCGACGGTATCGTCTCCCGGTATGAAATATAAGCATTATGCCCCCAACGCTCACGTGGTACTTGTAAAAGGTACCCCCGCCGCGTATACCGCCTATGTCAACGAACACGCGGCAGACGGCGTGATGGCGCTTTGCTTTGACGGTGAAGAAACGAACTTAACGGTGCCGTTTTTGACCTACGGTGCCCGCGCGGATCACGCGGCGCAGGCACAGCAGTTATTTGAGACGCTGCGCCTGTTGGATGAGCGGCACGCGTCGGTGGCGTATACCGCGTGTCCGTCCCCCGACGGTATCGGATTAGCAGTGTACAATCGCCTGCTGCGCGCGGCAGGATTTGAGGTGATCGAGCTTGACTAAGGTTTTTACCGTGGGGCTGACCGGCTCGACCGGTGCAGGAAAAAGCGAGGTCGCACGGATCATGGCAGAGCGTCCGTCGTGGACGGTGATCGACGCTGACGTGCTATCCCGTCGCGTTGTGGAGCTCGGTCAGCCGACGCTCGCTCAACTGGCCGAACGGTTTTCAGCCGATATTTTGAAAGAGGACGGTACGCTGGACCGCAAGCGTCTTGCCGCAAAAGCGTTTTCTTCGCCTGAGGAAACGGCAGCGCTCAATGCCATTGTCCATCCGGCGGTGCGCCGCGAAATCCAGCGGGAACTGAACGAGGCAGCACAGAACGGTATGACCGTCGCTGTCATTGACGCGCCGCTGTTATTACAAGCGGGACTGGATGCCATCTGCGATTACACGGTGGCGGTGGTGTCCACACCGGCGCTGCGCCAATCGCGCATTATGGCGCGGGACGGCTTGACCGACAGGGAAGCCGAGCAGCGGATGAGCGCTCAGCCTTCTGATGACTATTATGAAACGCGCGTCACCGCCGTACTGCACAATCTCGGTGATAGGAACCGTCTGCGACGGGCGGCGCTGACCGTGTGTGAGCAGATCGAGGGCTTGGCCGTATGAAACGAAAACTCATAAAAACAGCCGTGATCGCGGTGGCACTGATCGCTTTGCTTGCGGTCGGCGGGGTGGTGCTGCGCTATGCGTACGGGGCGTATCTGAAAGCCGCCTATCCACTCAAGTATGAGTCGATCGTATCGGCCTATGCCGATGAATACGACCTGCCGCCGTCGCTTATCTATGCGGTCATCCATACCGAAAGCCATTTCCGTGAGGACGCGGTATCTGATGCAGGTGCCAAAGGACTCATGCAGCTGATGGATGAAACGTATGAGTGGATCCAAACCAAATTCCCCGAAGATCCCGAACCGCTCGAACGCATTTTCGCACCGGAGATCAACATCCGGTGCGGCGCGAAGGTACTGGATGTGCTGAACGATATGTTTACTCATCCCGAAACAGCGATCGCGGCGTATAACGCGGGTAGCGGAACGGTCTCAAAATGGCTCCAAGACACGAGGTATTCCGCGGACGGTGAAACGCTGACGCATATTCCGTTTACCGAAACCGAAAACTATGTTAAACGCGTGCTGAACGCGAGGGAACGATATCAAACGCTTTACGGCATCGAATAGGAGGATTTTACTATGGCAGAAAAAACCGCGGCAGAGCTGCTGCGCGAGGAGTTGTGCTATCAACCCAAAAACGCTTTCCGCGTGCTCGGCGAGGACGAACTGAAACAAGCAGACGAGTATTGCGTCAGCTACAAGACCTTTTTGGACCGCGCCAAGACCGAGCGCGAAGCGGTCAGCGAGGCGATCAAGCTTGCCGAGGCGAACGGCTTTGTACCGTTTGATCACACGAAACCGCTCAAAGCGGGGGATAAGGTGTACGTGGATAATCGCGGCAAGGCGTTGTTGCTCGCCGTCATCGGCACGCGCCCTCTGGAGGAAGGCGTGTCCATTGCCGCAGCGCACGTGGATTCACCGCGTCTGGACTTAAAGCCCAACCCGCTGTACGAGGATCACGCGCTCGCGTATCTGGACACCCATTACTACGGCGGTATTAAAAAATACCAGTGGATGACCATTCCGCTCGCATTACACGGCGTTGTGGTGCGCAAGGACGGCTCACGCGTTACCGTGTGTATCGGTGAAGCGGCGGATGATCCGGTGCTGTGCATCACCGATCTGTTGCCGCATCTCGGTGCCAACCAGATGAAAAAGACCGCCGCGGAGTTTATCGGCGGCGAGGAAATGAACATTCTCATCGGCTCCCGCCCGATTGCCGAGGAGGAGGGCGCGGACGCGGTAAAGCTGAACATTCTGAAGCTCCTCAACGAAAAATACGGTATCACCGAAGCGGATTTCCTGTCTGCCGAGCTGGAGGCTGTTCCCGCGTATCAGGCACGGGACGTCGGCCTTGATCGCAGTATGATTGGCGCTTACGGGCACGATGACCGCGTGTGCGCCTATACGGCGCTTACCGCGACCTTTGCACTGGAGGATCCGGCGTATACCGCCGTCACGATCCTAGCGGATAAGGAAGAGATCGGCTCGGAGGGAAACACCGGTATGCAATCCGCGTACCTGCGGTATTTCAT
>CAYZXC010000050.1:0-9587 GCA_964482275.1 uncultured Eubacteriales bacterium | reverse complement strand
TAGATCACCTCGCCGTCGAGCGTTACACCGTTTTGTCCGAGCTCGTGACAGATCGTAGGTAAAGCATTAACGTCATGATGAAAGGCCACGACGAACACGCGTACTGGATGAAGGAGACGATGCGCCTTATGCCTGTGTTGTATGAGAAAGGGAGCGAGCTGTTTGATTATGAAACGGAATTGAGAGATCTTGGATTGGATGCAAGAGCAGAGCGTGTGCGCGATGTCAAGTGTGCCATTTATCGTATGACAATGCATTGCCGGTGCCGGAACGGTGAACTGATCGGACAAACGTCGCTACGTCGTGCGTCGTTCCGGTTGGTATTTCTGCGATACGTGCGTGGTTATTCGTGGAAGAATCTGTTTAACACGCAAGGCGTTTCGGCGGAGCACTGCAAACGAATGCACCGTGATGCCATCACCAAGATCGCCGCGATGAATCGTGATACGGATTTTCGGAAGATCTACGAGGAGGAAAAGGCGCAGCTCGATGCGCTGCTCGCTCAGATCGGTGAGAAATAAAAAGAAACCGCCCGGAGTGATCCGAGCGGTTTTAATTAGTCTGTAACAGGCTCAATATCGTATTCGTACTTGGTGTATAAAGGATGGGTGAGTTCGCTGTATCTTTTTTGCGATTCCTTTTGCGCCCTGTTTGGAAAATCTCCAGCAATAATTTTTTGCGCTTGTCCAGCCCTCAACACACTTATTCTTATAATAGTGCTTTTCTTTGGTTGCCTTGTTAATACGAACAACATAGTATTTCATTTTTCACCACCTTGCATTTGTGCTGGCTTTGTGGTACACTACAAGGGCAGCCGATACCCTTGCGGTGTTTGTTGTGGACAACGGTTTCGCTTTTCTTTCCACGGAGCAGCGGACCGTTGTTTTCATTTGTTCCTTGCGATATCTTCGCGAATAAGGCGCTTGATATAGCCTGCCTTGTTTGATTCTTTCTCTAAGCGTTCAGCGATATCCGCTTCGGTTTTAGTCATCACCTTGATTACGTAACGCCGAGAGTTAAGGCGGTCAAACTTTTCTTGCGGTCGTTCATTCTTTTCTATTGACAACACCTTCCTTCTGTAATATAATAAGCACAAGAGGGCGGCTCACTTTGGTCGGTGCTGGCCGTTCCCCTGTTCAAGTTTATAGCTTGGTGGAAACGCCGCTACCGCTTATGTGGTGGCGGTTATTTCTTTTTGGTGCAGTTTAGAACACCAAAAACAACCGAGGCAATGAGGGATAACAGAGTAAGTATCTCTAATATGCTCATAGTGTTCTCCTTTCTGGAGAACCGCCCGCCGCCCTCTTGGCTTTATCGCTTGGTTTCCCTTGCGACAACATTATAATATCATACGGTGCACCGTATGTCAACCCCTTTTTCAAAATTTCTCAAAAAATTTTTTCAAGCCGTCCGAAAAGTAAACCCGCTCAACCATAACGGAGAGCGGGTTTTGTTATACTTTTGAAATGATAGTAAGATCACAGTCAAGTGCGGTAGTGACCTTTATCAACGTGTCCAACTGTGGGACGGCTTTTTTGCTTTCTAAACGTGCAATAACAGATTGCGTAAGATTGGCGGCTTTGGCGAGATCTTTTTGCGTCATTCCCCTGCTGTGCCTTTGCGCTATTAAGGAATCGATGAGTGCCGCACAAGATTCAGGCATTTACTACGCCCCCAGTCAAAACGCTGTGTTCATACAAGTATTCGGGAGCAATATCGATATCTCCATCGTTCCACACAGGCATACCATAGTCGATATACACAGAGTTGAACGTTTTGATATCGGCAAGAGGAGAAAAGGCGGGAGAAGCCAACAAGGGCTTAAAATCGAACGTTGCCGATTCACCATTATTGAAGCGTACCCACAAAAGATGATCGGGCAAGGGGCGAACACCGCTTATCTTAATGGGCGGTTGAGTCATACCAGCGTAAGCGATACCATCTCGAATATACACATTCATACACTCCTTACTGTAATGGTGCAATTTTGTCGAATGGGATGTTACGAACGGCGTTATTCCACGCTTGATACAATTCATCCTCGTGGATAGCGGCCCATGCCTGCACCAGTTTGAGTTGCTTGACAGGTAAACTTCCGGCTAACAATTCACCGTCAATGCCAATCGACGCTTCGTGTTCTGCATAATACACGTGGAAATGCGGCTTGCTGTGTTGGCTGTTATCACTATATACCATCTTAATGATAATGTTAAAAAATCTGCTCAGTTCTGGCATGCTTATCGCTCCCTTCGTATACAGTATAGCCGATAAATTCTCAAAAGTCAATAGCGAATTTGCTATTTTTTAAGTTTTTTGAAACCGTCCGCTTTGGACGGCTTTTTTTCTTTTAGTGTATAACACTGCCGTAACACTTGACAATTCACTTTTGGTTTGTTCTATAATACGCGCGTAATTATGAGAGGCGGGTGCTGTGAGGTTGGAAAAGCGTATCATTGATGTGGACGAGGTCGCGGTTGCTGTAAACGAAGCGAGGGCGCACGCTCAGGCACTTGGCAAGCCGTTGAACCTTTCACGCATTGCACTGTTACTCGGTATCACAACGGACGAGCTGGGTAAGATGCAGAGCACATACGAGGAAAATAAGGACGATGAGCGCGCGCAGGCGGTAGCGAGCTACGTGCGAATGGCTTGTACTTTGGTTTTGTAAATGCCCGCTGCTTTTTTCTGCCGGATATTCCCCTTGTTGATCGGCACGCCGAAGGTTTCCTCGATATCTGCAACAATGGAATCTAAGCTCTTTACCTCACAGAAGCGCTCAATAATTCCTAATACTGTGTCAAATGACAACACATAATCACAAAAACGGCTTTAAAGGATTTGATATCGTGAGACAGAGAGTCTCGTTCTTTCCCCAAGGCCTAGAAAACTTTATAAGAAAAGAAACGGTCGGAGAATCCGACCGTTTCTTTTTATGTATCAATCAATTATTGCAACAGTTTGCGCATCATATCCGAGCCTTCGTCAACCGTATTACCGGTTGCTGCCGCCGTTTCTTCCGTAAAGCAGGTCACGCCGCTGTCCCGCTTCGCATTACTGCGATACAGCAGGTACGGAACCGGTTCGGAAGAATGTGTACGAATGCAAAGCGGAGTCGGATGATCCGGTAAGATCATGATCGACACCTCATCAAGCGCTTTCACCTTTTCGAGGATCGGCCCTAAGATCTGGCGGTCGATCTCCTCAATGGCTTTGACCTTGTTCTGCGGCTCGCCACGGTGTCCGCACTCGTCCGGTGCTTCCACGTGAATATACACCAGATCGTTGGTCTTAAGCGCCTCAAATGCCGCTTCCATCTTACCGGTAAAGTTTGTGTCCAAATAGCCGGTCGCGCCTTCGACCTCACACACCTGCATTTCGGATAAGCGTGCAATTCCCTTAAGCAGATCAACTGCGGAGACCATCGCGCCTTTGACACCGAATCGCTCCTCAAACCGCTGTAATTGCGGGCGTTTACCGTATCCCCACAACCAGATCGCATTTGCAGGATTCAGCCCTTTTTCGCGACGGCGAACATTGACGGGGTGATCCTTCAGCAACTCCGTGCTACGACGCATCATTTCATACAGCGGTTGTGCTTCGGGTGCCGACGGCAGATGTTCACCGATAACCTTACCGGAAATATCGTGCGGCGGCGTCAGCGTGCCGAGTTTTGTCTTGCCGCCGTGCCATACCAAGCAATGGCGGTATGCCGTACCGGTGTAGAAATCAAATTCACCGCCTCCGAACGCGTCCTGCACAGTGCGTATGATCTCATCCGCTTCTCCGGTATGAATAT
The DNA here is from genome assembly GCA_964482275.1 of uncultured Eubacteriales bacterium. Classification (GTDB taxonomy): domain Bacteria; phylum Bacillota; class Clostridia; order Oscillospirales; family Acutalibacteraceae; genus RGIG3009. The sequence goes on along the minus strand of CAYZXC010000050.1, from coordinate 5,791 downwards.
CACCTGCGCAGTAGTCGTCCATCGTCTTATCTTCATATATTTTCGCGTCTGACAAGGTTACCAGATTGCACCGAAAGGCAATATCGTCGTCACCGAGCTCGATACCGATGTTGGCTGCTTCCAACGGCGAACGGCCGGTATAACACTCTTTTGGGCGATATCCAAGCACCGATAAATTGGCAACATCACTGCCCGGCGACATACCGTCCGGAACGGTTTTTACCATTCCCACCTCGGACACGGCCGCCAACGCATCCATATGCGGCTTGTGTGCGAGCTGCATCGGTGTTTTTCCCTGCAGTTCCGCAAACGGACGGTCAGCCATACCGTCACACAACAAAACAATATATTTCATATGGGCTCACCTCTTTAAAGTTCAGTATACCGCACATTCACGGTAAGTTCAAGTTTATTGTCCGATTTTTCTTTGATTTTTGCGGCAAAATCGTTGCATTTTGAGGCGTTTTGCGGTATACTGTAAACAAGTTTCAATAATGGGTTAAATTGTGGTTTTATTAGGAGAAATGAGGTAATCGTATGAACTGTGTGTTGGCCGCCACCGTAGATACCAATGCCGTGCTTTCCGAAGCAGGTATGACGGTATTGACCGGTTTGATCGTGGTGTTTGCCACGCTATTGCTGTTGACCTTCGTGTTTTGGCTGTTCGGTGTTGTCGCCGGAAAAGGCCGTAAATCGGAAAGCAAAGAGGTGACCCCCGCAGTTCCGACACCTGCACCTTCCCCGAATCGTACCCCTGTGGTAGAGGACGGCGTTTCAGACGAGGTCGTCGCGGTCATCACCGCGGCAATCGCTGCCATGTCAGACGGTGGAACGCAGTATACGATCCGCCGTATCCGTCCGACAAGCTCCGGCACCCGTCCGGTGTGGGCTGCCGCCGGTATTGCGGAAAACACACAACCGTTTTAAGGAGGGGATTCGGCATGAACATTTGGGAAGCTTTTGCGCAGATCTGGGAAGAATCCGGTTTTGCCCGTCTGTTTAATTTTGAAAACGGCGGCTGGAAGAACCTGATCATGATCGGCATCGCCTGTGTGCTGATGTATCTGGCCATTAAAAAACAATACGAACCGCTCCTGCTCCTCCCCATCGCTTTCGGTATGTTGCTCGTCAACCTTCCTCTCGGCGGTGTGATGGATCCCCAGCAAAACTCGCTGGTGGCTTTTACCGATCAAGAACTCGCCTCCTATGTTGATGGTACATATGAACAGAATTATCCTGTTTCAATAAGTTATGTCACACTTTCGGATGAATATGATGCCTATATCTCCACCAACGAAAACGGTGTTGAGGTTCTGACGCTGGACACCAAAGTTTATAAAGTGGAACGCGACACCGATGGGACGGCGCGCGCTGTCGTTCCGTATTGGGAGCACTTTGAGCAAGGCGGTTTACTTTGGTACCTGTATCAGGGCGTTAAGTTCGGTATTTATCCGCCGCTGATCTTCCTCGGTATCGGTTGTATGACGGATTTCGGGCCGCTCTTATCCAATCCCAAAAGCTTTTTGCTCGGTGCCGCCGCACAGCTCGGTATCTTCGTCACGTTCCTCGGTGCAAGGCTGTTGGGACTGCTTCCCTTTGCGGAAGATCTAAACATCGTGTTTACCGCTCAGGAAGCTGCATCTATCGCCATTATCGGCGGTGCGGACGGGCCAACCGCTATCTTCTTAACCTCTAAGCTCGCCCCGCATCTGCTCGGTGCGATCGCAGTAGCGGCGTATTCTTACATGGCACTGGTGCCTATCATTCAGCCGCCCATCATGAAAGCGTTGACCACTAAGAAAGAGCGCGCTGTTGTCATGACGCAGCTGCGTACCGTATCCAAAACCGAGAAGATCCTCTTCCCCATCTTTGTTACGATCCTGTGCGTTTTACTACTGCCCAGCGCCGCACCGCTGATCGGCATGCTGATGCTCGGCAACCTGTTCCGCGAAAGCGGCGTGGTGGACCGTCTGTCCAAGACGGCGCAAAACGAGCTGATGAATATCATTACCATCGTACTGGGTGTCACGGTCGGTGCTACTGCCAATGCCAACACCTTCCTGCAGCCAAAGACTCTGCTCATCATCTGCTTGGGTCTGATCGCATTCTGCATGGGCACCGCAGGCGGCGTGCTGTTTGGCAAGTTGCTGTATGTATTGACCGGTGGTAAAGTCAATCCGCTCATCGGTTCAGCCGGCGTTTCTGCCGTGCCGATGGCTGCGCGTGTATCACAAAAGGTCGGGCAAAGTGAAAACCCCGGCAATTTCCTTCTCATGCACGCCATGGGCCCCAATGTGGCAGGCGTGATCGGTTCGGCAGTTGCCGCCGGTGTTCTGCTGACGCTATTTGGTTAAATCATAAGGCGGGGAAATCCTTCCCCGCCTTTACTTATCGCAAAGGACGATTATTATGGACACTCAAACAGTTTTGTCACTGCGCCGCCGCATTTTGGAGCGCGAATTTTCCCGTATGAATACGCCGCAACGCCAAGCTGTGTTTCACACCGAAGGACCGCTTCTGATTCTCGCCGGTGCAGGCAGCGGAAAAACCACCGTGCTTGTCAACCGCATTGCCAACATGGTACGGTACGGTAAAGCCTATACCAGTAATACGTTACCCCCTCTCAGCACTGAAGACGAGGAAACGCTTCGCCGCTGTGCAGACGGTATCGATCCAATTGACGAGCGTATTATCCGCTTGTGCGCGGTGGATCCGTGCCCCGCGTGGCGTATTTTGGCCATCACCTTCACTAACAAGGCTGCAGGCGAGCTTAAAGAACGCCTGTCCCGCATGTTGGGTGACGAAGGCGAACAGGTTATGGCCGGCACCTTCCATTCGTTCTGCGCGCGTATTCTGCGCACCGACGGCGAATCATTGGGGTATTCCTCCCATTTTACAATCTACGATACCGATGACAATCGACGGCTTATGAAAGAGTGTATGAAGTCCCTGAACATCGAAGAACGCGTTATCGGACACAAGCAGATCCTAAACGAGATCAGCCGTGCAAAGGATGCGCTCATATCGCCGGAGGAGTTTGCTATTTCGGCCGGCAGTGATTTCCGTCTTAAAAAAGTGGCGGATTGCTATGCACTGTATCAAAAACGCCTGCGAGAAGCGGATGCCTTGGACTTCGACGATCTGCTGTGCAAAACGGTTGAACTGTTTGAAACCAATGAGGCCGTACTGCAGAAATATCAAAACCGCTATCACTATCTGATGATCGACGAGTATCAGGACACCAACCACGCCCAGTACCGCTTTGTGAGTCTGTTGGCACAAAAAAGCCAAAACCTCTGTGTTGTGGGTGACGACGACCAAAGCATTTATAAATTTCGCGGGGCAACTGTCAAAAATATTTTGGAATTTGAGGATCAGTTCCCCCGCTGTACCGTTATCCGTTTGGAACAAAACTACCGCTCGACGCAGAACATTCTGGATGCGGCCAATGCCGTGATCGCGAAGAACGTCAACCGCAAAGGTAAAACGCTGTGGACGCAAAACGGGAAAGGCGAGCTCTTGCAACTGCACACGTTGGAAAACGAGGACGATGAAGGTCGCTTTATTGCGCAAAAAGTCTTTGATAAGGTGGCAACCGGCAATTACCGTTACCGCGATATGGCGGTTCTGTACCGCGCCAACGCGCAGTCCAACGCAATTGAACGCGCGTTGGTGAAAAGCGGTATTCCCTACCGTATCATCGGCGGGCACCGCTTCAACGACACCAAAGAGGTGCGCGATATGATTGCGTATCTGCGTGTCATCAACAACCCGGAGGATCGTGTCAGCCTGAAGCGGATCATCAATGAACCAAAGCGTGGGATCGGCGATACCACCATTGACAAAGCGACGATGCTGGCGGATCAGCAGGGAATCTCGTTGTACGAGGTGCTGTCGGCAGCGGATACTTACGCAGATCTCAGCCGCGCAGCAAGTAAGATCCTCCCCTTTATTCAAATGATGAACGCCCTGCGTGACGAAGCGGAAAGCGGCGGGATCTCACTCCATCAGTTGTACGCAAACGTGCTTGAACGCTCCGGTTATTTAGCCATGTGGCAAGCCGCCGGCGACGCGGAATCCGACCGTGTGGATAACCTAAATGAATTGGCATCCTCCATCCAATCCTATGAAAAATCCTGTGAAGATACGGAACCGACCCTCGCCGGCTTCTTGGAAGAAAACGCGTTGATGACCGACATCGATAATTACGACGCAGGTGCCGATGCGATGGTGCTGATGACGATGCACGCCGCCAAAGGCTTAGAGTTTCCGGTGGTGTTTCTCCCCGGCTTTGAGGACGGCATTTTCCCCGGTATGCAAACAATGTTTATACCGGAGGAAGTCGAGGAAGACCGCCGTTTGTGTTATGTCGCGCTCACGCGTGCCAAGCAAGAGCTGTTTATCACGACTGCCGGCAGTCGTTTATTATACGGTTCCACCACGCGCAACCGTCCCTCCCGCTTTTTGCAGGATATCCCGGAAGATCTTTTAGAACGACACGAGAAGAAGGTAACGCCTTATCGGTCGGGGACGTTTTCCTCTTCCTATTCCTCATCATACACTCCCGCCCCCCACTCCTCGTTTTCAGTTTCGGCAACGGCGCCGATCCGAAACAGTCATTTGGGCGGCGGCATTTCGGCTACCAAACCGATTGCCAAGACGGTCGGCGAGCAATGGGCAGTCGGCGACCAGGTCAGCCATAAGGCATTTGGTACCGGTACGATTCAGGCGATACAGCCAATGGGCAATGACACTCTTTTGACCATCACCTTTGATAAGGTCGGTCAAAAGAAGGTTATGGCAACGTTTGCCAAGCTGACCCGACTGTAAATATAAGCCGTGCATCTGTCGATGACAGATGCACGGCTTTGTCATAAACAATTGAGAACGACATCACGCAAATGCTCCGGTGCCAAGGCGCCGCTTGTGCAGCGTTCGGCGAGCTCCGCTACCTTCTCTTGATCTGTGGATATATCCGAGAGGATCATTATCGCATCACCCACTTCATTTTCAACACGGATCCCATAACTCCGATACGATCCCAGCTCCGTAGTGGAAAGATGCTCTTCAATCGGTATATAGAAAAACATTGCCGCCCCTCCAAAATGATAGTTGAATCCTTCGCGTTTTCGTGTTATGATATTTGTATATATCTTTAAATCCGCCGCAAAGTTCAACTATTTGCTCCCTCTTTTGCATTATAGTGCAATATTTTGAACTTGTCAAGCGTTTTTACTTTTTTTGGAGGTGCGGGCATGTTTTTTGAAAGATATAAAATGCTTTGCGCACAAAAAGGGGTTTCCCCCTCAAAAGCAAGCGAAGAAATCGGATTTAGCAAGGGATTGGTGTCCCGCTGGCATAAGAGCTATAAACAAGGTATCGATGTCAAACCCGGTATGGAAATCGCCCAAATGATTGCCGGATATTTTGGTGTTTCACTGGATTATCTGCTGGGGCGCGATATGCTGAATCCGCTTCTCGAACTCGGTAAAAAGCATCAGCCGCAACACATACTGCGTGACAGAACCCCCATCGCGTTAATACAGGATCCGGTGCTGACCGACCGTGAATTATTGCTCGTTGACGCCTATCGCCGTCATCCGGAGTTGCAGGCCTTGGTGGATCAGGCGTTGGGATTGACAGATACCGACGAAGACGAAAAAGCATAGCACACAAAACCTCCCGTGTCATATGATGGCAGTGAAGGGTTACCATTGTACCGATGGCATCCCCTATCATCATAGACATAGGAGGATTTTTAATGGCTGATAACAACAAGTACATGCAAAAC
>CAYZXC010000049.1:0-9838 GCA_964482275.1 uncultured Eubacteriales bacterium | reverse complement strand
GGACGGCCGGCAAGAGTGGTTTCGAATACACGATAGTTTTCGAACATGTTACATTCCTCCGTTTAAAAATGTATATTTCCAAACGGCATGCGGACGGATCTTTAGCAATAAAACCGATGCTTTTTCGCGAAAACACCCGTTTCACTGCTAAAAAATCACAGCCACGCATACCGCCTTAGACTAAGGGATAATAAAGCAGGTTGAGGCAGGAGAGCGTACCGCTCGCCTGCCTCAGTGAAGCCTTATTTACGCAGACCCAGTTTCTCGACGATGGCGCGATACCGGTTGATGTCCTTCTTCATCAAGTAGTTCAGAAGGTTGCGGCGATGACCGACCATTTTGAGAAGACCACGACGGGAGTGGTGATCCTTCTTGTGCACCTTCAGGTGCTCGGTCAGATCGTTGATGCGGCGGGTCAGTACCGCGATCTGGACTTCGGGAGAACCCGTGTCACCCTCGTGGGTGGCGTACTGCTGCATGATTTCGGTTTTTTCGTTTGCTAACATGGTTTTACACCTCTTTTTATATTTCCGCAGATCCAGAAAGGGAAACGGTGCGTCCCTGTAGGGTAGAGTGAGATATCCGAACCCTGTTTTAAAAAGGCGGGTCTTTGCTCTACTTTTGGGCATACTCCACGATCCGGATCAGGGATGTGCACATTCGCGTGCTATCGTAGTATAACACAGAATGTCCCGCTTGTAAAGAGGAATTTTTAAAAAGATGAAACCGCACACAGGGTGATAGCGATCAGCGTCAGTGCGGCGGGGCTGCCGGAGAAGGAGCGCGCGAGCGGCACGCGCCGCCAGCGTTCGTTAAGAGAGCCGGCAATGCCAAGCGCAAGCGCGGTGGCAGCGGCCGCGGCGAGAGCGTGCCACCAGACGTCGGATACCGGCAGAGCGATAATCGGGGTAAGCGGTGCCCACGCGGTGCGAAGCGGCTCCGGCTGGGACAACAGGGCGGCGGCAAGCAGGGTCAGCCCTAACACCCAAGTATCGGACAGTGACGGTAAAAAGGCGACTGTGAGTGCCTTGGCCGAGCATACGGCGAGTGTGAGCCATACCGTGCTCCACGGTGCGCGTTCGGGCTTTGCCGTGAGGGGGACAGTCAAGCGGAAGAGCCATAGAAACAGCGCGGCAATGAGCAGTGCGCCGATCGGCTCGACCGTGACGGCAGGCGGAGCGGTCGCCGTTAGACCGAATACCGTGCCGAGCGTCAGTAATTCCCGCGCGAGGCCGGTCAGCAGCATGGCGGCCGCGGCGCGCCACAACACCGTTACCGGAGGCGGTGAGGACAGAAGAACGGGGGCCGCCGCACCGCATAGCAGTAACGCGGCCACGGTTAGCAGTTCCACCTCCAGTGTGTACGGTGTGAGCGCCGTCACGCGGAGCAGTGCCACGCCGCTGCCGGCGGCAAACAGCCATACGGCGGTGCGATCCGACAGGTGCAGGCGGCGGAGAAATCCGGTAAAAAGAAGACAGAGCAGCAGTTGCACCGGCAGGAGAACGAGAAGCACGAGAGAGTCCGACACGGTAGCGCACGCTGCAACGGCGGCGCACAGCAGGAGGCCGCGCATATCCGGTGCTGCCGACATTGGTATCACCCCACAATGTTTTTGACAAAGGTCGCCGCCGTGTTGACGGCGTTTACCACCGCGGTAGACGAGGTGGTGGCACCGCTGACGCCGTCGACGGCGGAAGAGCCGGTTCGGGTCGCTTGCGCCAGCGCGGAGGCGGCAAGGCGGACAAAGGGCTCCACCGAGATCGTGGCGCCCGAATACGCATCGGTCTTGCCGGTGTCCGCCTTGTACACGATCGTGGACGGATCCTGTTTTTCAAGCAGGGCCATTTCCATGATCTCAGCCTGTTCGTGCCACGGCAGTCCCGTTTGGCTCATCACATATTCGCCTGCGCGGGACAAGCTTTTTTTAGTTTCGTTGCTGTTTTGCTGTTCCGCGTCCCAGTTGACGGCGGTGATCTCCTGCCCCGACACGGTGACCTCAACGAAATCGCGAAAGCCACTGCTGTCAAAGTCGGTTTCCGCGGCGCGGTACACGCCGTCTTGTAACACGCGGGTACCGTCGGTCAGTGAGAACGGCGGCGTGCGGTTTCGGAATTGTGAGAGGAAAGCGGATTCGGTGATGCCGGCTCCGTAGCCGACGGTTTCGCGATGGTCACCGATCCGGATGCCGTATACGGTGGCCGCATCTGCGGACAGGGCGGTGTGTACGGTAATGGGACCGGCGTAGCCGTCTACCTTGACCGTGACGGCAAAGCCGAGCAAACGGCTCTGTGCGTCTAAGGCGCGGTAGGCCGCCACAATAGGCTTGCTGTCGGCAGTGGCAAGTGCTTCAAAGCGATCGGCGGGCAGCAGATCGGCAAATACTGCCGCGACCTGTTCGGTTTCCTGTTTTTCGACGAGTGAACGGGTCAAACGGTCGCTGCCCCATAACAAGCCGGTAGCGAGCACGGCGGCGATGAGCAGGGACAGCATATCTTTACCAAGTGGTTTCATACGCGTTGTTTCCTTCCGTAAATATGAGGAGTAGTTAGGCGCTCGATCAAGGGTGTCAAGAGATTCCATAGCAGCACGGCGAAGCAGACCCCCTCCGGGTATCGGCCATAAGCGCGAAGCAGAGCGACGGTGACGCCGACACCAAAGGCGAAAAGCGCTTCACCGAGCGGGGTGGTGGGCTTACCGGTATAATCGGTGAAGATGTAGACGGCGCCGAACAGGATACTGCCGGACAGCAGCGGCAGGGCAATATGGCCGGTCGTCAGCAGTGATACGGCGGAAAAGCCGAGCAGTGAGAGCACCGGCACCTGCCAACGGATCACGCGGCGTATAAGCAGAAAGACGGCACCCAGCGCGATCATCAGTGCGGAGGTCTCGCCCATCGAGCCGCCGGTCGTGCCGATCACGCGGGGCAGCACCGTGTCCCATGTGAGCGCGGTGTCGATCGTGGCGAGCGGGGTGGCGGCGGAGAGCGCGTCCGGTACGGTATAGCCGGTGAGCTGGGCAGGAAATACCGCCAGCATGACGGCGCGTGCCGCCATGGCGGGATTGAACAGGTTATTACCGATGCCGCCGAAGGCGTCCCGCGTAATAAATACGGCGAACACGGCGCCGAGAATCAGCAACCACAGCGGTGTACCGACAGGACAGGACAGCGTCAGGATCAGTCCGGTGACGGCGGCACTGCCGTCAAACGGGCGTCGAACGCCGGACAGCCGATCTGCGGCACAGGCCGCCAGCAAGCCGGTCACCAACCGCAGTGCCGCCTGCCAACCGAACACGTAGATAGCCGCCACCGAGGGCGGAACGAGCGACACGCATACCGCGGTCATGATCGAGGCGGTAGAGCGGTCGGCGCGGATATAGGGAGCGGCAAGGGTGCTCATAACGGTTGCCTCATTTCACAGCGCGCTTTGCCGATATGCGCGGCTAAGTTTCGTTTGGCGGGACATACATAGGAGCAACAACCGCAGGAAATACAGGCGGCAGCGGTGGAGTCCTGTTCGCCGGCGAGGTGCGCCGCCTCGATACGAAACGGCATGAGCCCCGCCGGACATACGCGCACACAACCGCCGCAACGGATACAACGGCTCTCCTCTATGCGTTGGGCGGGTAATACGGTTATCCCGCCGCAGGTCTTAGGCAGGCCGGCGGCAAGCGTTGCGATCCGTATGCCGGTCATGGGGCCGCCGGCGATATACCGACAGCGCCGTCCGGAAAGAAGCGGGACGGCGAGCTCGATCAGATCGGAAAACGGTGTGCCGATGGGAGCAAGCGCATTAACGGGGTGCGCGACCTTGCCCGAAACCGTGACCGAACGATGCGTCAGCGGTAGGCCGTGTGCCGCCTCCGCCATGGCGACGGCGGTGGCGACGTTGGATACCAAAAAGCCACAGTCGGCGGGAATACAACCTTCGGGGACCTCGCGCCCGAAAACGGCCGCGATCAGCTGCCGTTCACTGCCTTGGGGGTAACGGCTGTGCAGCAACGCAACACGAATACCAAGACTCGATAAATGCGCGGCGGCTGCCGGTGACTCGGTACAGAACACCGCGTTGCGGCGGTCGATGCCGGCGGCCGCCGCTAACAGTCGGACGCCCTCCGCGAGGGTGTCCGGCTGTTCAACAGACAGGCGGACGTCGCCGGCAAGATACGGTTCACATTCGCAGGCATTGATGAGCAGATGCCGTATCGTATCGGCCTGATATTTGCGATAAGTCGGAAACCCTGCACCGCCCATGCCGACAAGGCCGGCGTCATACATGCGTTGTATGAGCATCTCGCGTGAGGGCTCCTTGGGTAACGGCGGCAACAGTGAGCCAAAGGTGTGAGAGCCGTCATCGGTTACGGTGATGACGGTGGCGCGAGCACCGTCGAGTGTCACGAGTGACGGCTCGATCGCCGTCACGGTGCCGGAAATGCCGCAATGAAGCGGCGGGATCGTACCGGCGGGGTCGACAGCGAGCCGATCGCCGATGTGCACGGCATCGCCGACAGTAACCGTCGGCTCAAGCTCTGCGTTTCGTTGCCGCAGGGACAGGTGGAGTCGTTTGGGGGAAATCGGCAGGAAAGTGGATGCCTGCGTCGTTTCTTTTTTGTCCTGCAACGCAGCGGGAAAGACGATCCCGCCGCGAAAAGAGCGCTTCATTCGGTGCCCTCCTTTCAGCTTTCGCCGGCCTAATTTAAGCCTTTGCAACATAGTTTAGGCGTGCTTGGACATAAATATACCTATGGAATGTCGCAAAAAAGGGGAGAGACTATGACATTTTCTGCGGGTGTCGGTGCGCGGGCGGTGCTGCGCACGATCGTGATCGCGGTAACCGCTGCTGTTGTCGTGCTGCTGCGATGGCTGACAGGCTCGCTTTGGTGTCTGGTGCCGGTACCGCTTGTTCTTCCTCTCATCGTGTGGTATTTGCCGCGGCTGACGGAGTCACTTCACGGCGAAATGGATCACGGGCGTGTCTATGTGCGGTATGGGATCCTGTGGCGGCGGGAAACGGTGGTGCCGCTCAGCGCGCTTCGCACCTTTGAAACGTGGATCCCGCCGCTGCACCGTTTGTTCCGCTGCCGTACGGTGGTGCTGCGGTTTGCGGGAGGCAGCGTCTTTTTGCCGCTGTTGGACGAAAAAACGGCGTGCCGATTGACGGCACGCCTGGAGGAGTGTTGATGGAACAACGACCATACGGCACGTATGTGCTGTACGATGTGCGGCGATGGTGGCCGATCTTGCTGTGGCCGTTGCTGCATATATTGATGTCGGAAAGGGAGCCGCAAGCCCTGTTGCGGGAGCTGATTTTGTGTGCGGCCCTGATCGGGTATTCGGTGGGAAAATGGCGGGGCAGCCGCTATCGGGTGGGGCGCTCGCAGAACGGGTTTTACAGCATCGGTGTGCGGCAGGGTCTGCTTGTGCGTCATTCCCTGCACATAGACGCTGAGGACGCGGCATCGGTCGAGATCGAGCGCACGCCGTTGCTCGCCATGTGCGGCGGGCGGCGCGTGCGTGTGAACACTGCGGGTCTGCGACGTCGGGCCGATGCCGTGCTGTACATGTCCACGAAGCAGGTACGGGAATTGTTTTCGCTCAACGATCGTCCCCGACAGCGGTTTCGTGCGCGGCTGTGGCCGGTGATCGTGACGGCGATCACCGGCTCCAACGCAGCGGTGGGTCTGCTCACGGCAGTCCCTGTTCTGCGACAGATAAGCACCCTGCTCGGTGAGCGGTTTTCTGCGGACGCGGTAGGGGTGTTGGAGCAGCTGTTGGCGGCAGAGATCCCCTCTGCGCTGCGGATATTGGCAAATTTGTTCGTGATCGGCTGGGGCATTGCGGCGCTCAGCAATTTTTTGCGGTATGTGGGATTTTATGCTACCGTACGGGAGGCTCAGCTTCACCTGGTATCCGGCTTGTTCACACGGCGGGACGTGCTGATCGATCGGGATAAGATCACGGCGCTGGAGCTGCGGCAGACGTTGCTCATGCGGTTACTGGGATTGCATACGGCGGTGATCACCGCCGCCGGCTACGGGCGGGATATCGGCGCACGGCCGGTGCTGATCCCCGCAGCCGACCCGCGCACCTTATGTGAGGGGCTGGAGCGCTTGTTGCCGGGGTATCCTCTGAAAACGGGGCGGATCAGAGCGGCACGCGGAGCATGGTGGCGGTATCTCGTGTCCCCGCTGATCGTCTTGACGCTCAGTGTACTGCCGTGGGTGGCAGGCGGATTTTGGCAGGTGCCGGCATTGGTGTGCACGGCGTGGGGAATCTGGTGGCTGACTGTCCGTCTGCTCGGCTTTCGCAGTGCGGGCTTTGGTGCTGACAGGGAAGCGGTGACGGTGTGGTATCCGCGCGGGCTTGCGTTTTATCGGATATATCTGCCGCGTGAGGTGGTGGATCATATCACGGTGACGCAGAGCATATGGCAGCGTTTTGGCGGCACCTGCACCGTCACGGTGCGCAGCTTTGGTGACAAAAAACGGCGGCATCGGGTGTGGGGATTGCCGTATGAGGCGGTGCTTTATGAAATCGGGTTCCATTAACAAAACGCCGCGAAGGGAAGTTCCAAAGGGAAGTTCCTTCGCGGCGTTTGTTACGAGTGGTTATTCAAGACTTTCACCGGCTAAGAATTTGTTGTAATCCGCTAAAAGGCTCTGGACCTCTTTGGCGCTGACGAGATGCTTTTCGCCGGAGCTGTGAACGGCGAGGCAATAGCCGGCCGTGTATTCGTAAATGTTGATGCGTGTCGCATCACCGTATTTCTCCATCGGCGTGAACTGCAGTGTCAGTATCGGGGTGCCGGTCGGTTCTTCGTCAGTGGAAGCGATACGGTACAGGCAGAGTATCGAGGCGTACAGGGTGCGGAAATCGGGGGTGCTGTAGGTCGTGCCGTTTGCTGTGACCGTCAGCGTGTTGTCACTGTCCTCCTCGTCCGGGAAATGCGAAAGCGCAAAGGTCTTCGCTTCGCCGTCGGCGGTGATCGCAACGGAGGTGAGATTGGTGATGTACTGGAAGTACAGCATATCGTCTGCGACATCCTCGTATTGCGCATCCACCCAGGAGGAGACCGCGCTCGCACTGAACAGATATACGATGGGGATCATGGTGTTTTCTTCGTACACCACACCGTAGTAATTGCCGTTTTCATCGGTGTTGCCCAGCTTAACGGTGTATTTGAAGGTGCTGTGATACGAGATCTCGGTCGTGGTCTCTCCGTCTTCGTTCTCGGTTTCGGTCGTACGCTGGAGTGACAGGTTGACGGTACACGCCGAGTAGGGCTTGGACAAGCCGTAAGCGACCAGATCCGCATTCGTGGGGCGAAGCTTGGCAATGCCGGACGCCGTGAGGGAGGTAAAGGTGCTGTAGGAGATCAGCAGGCTGTTCGAGTCCACCGCATGGAAATACGGCTTTTGAACGGCGTAGCCGGAGATCACCATGGTTTCTTCCTCGTCCTCCGGTTGATCCACGACCTGGAAAAAGATCGTGCTGGGGCGAACCGTACCGGTCAGTGTTACGTCACGCACGACCACGGTATCCGTACTTTCCTCTGCCGAGGGGGCGGTGATGGGAGCCCAGTTAATGTACTGATCGGTCTCGTACGCCATGGTTTGACAGAAGGTCGTATCCATCAAGTAGATAGCCTCCTTACCGGTCTCGCGCAGATAATAGCCTTCCTGTGAGGGGGTGAGATCACCGATCTCAAACGAGAAGGTGGTGTCGTCGGAATAGGTGGCGGATACGGAGATGACGCTGTCCTCTTGTTCAAAGCCGAAATCGGCGGGGTTTTCCGGTTCTTCCAGCACAAGGCGGGTCGCGGTGACGGTCAGCAGTGCATCTGCCACCTCGGAAAGCACCGTGTAATCCAGCGGGAGATCTTCATAGCCCTTGACGGTATACAGCTCGTCGTCGGTGAGCGAAATCGTATGTGAGGTGCCTGCCAAAGTGATCACGGCAGAGGACAGGACGATCTCGTCATCGCTGCTTTTATCAAGCAGAACGACGGATTCGTCGACAGTGGTGTCGTCGTCGGGATCCTCCTCCGGTTCGGGAAGCAACAGCAGCAAGCCCACCAGCAGTACGCTGACCGCCGCCAAGGCAATGACGGCGAACAGCAACGAGCGGGTGCGTTTTGTCATGCGCTTACTCATAAGTGCCTCCTCTTAAAGAAGACAACGAGACAGATAACGACCAGCACCAGCGGGATGCCCAAGGTGAACACGCCCAAACCGACCACCTGAGCGGTCAGAGTGGATACCGAGAAGGTGTCTGCCGACAGATTCTTGCCGGAGATCACGATGGTGTTGCCAATGCTGCATATCGTGCGCAGAGGTTCGATCGCCAGTCCCTCGTTCTCGTACAGTGAGGAGGTCACATAGTCGGCAAACTGATAGCTGCCGCTGACGACGACGTAATTTTGAACGCCTTCGTTGTTGACGATATTATATTCGCGGGCGTACGCCATGCCGATGACCGGATACGAATCCGCTTCCACCTGCACGACGTCGTCGTTGCTTTCCGCAGACAGCAGGTCGGTCAGCGCGGTCAGACGGCTGCTTTCGGGGAACGATACCAGCGTGTGATTGGTAATGAGCTCCAGTTCCGTGTCATCGCTTTTGGCGGTGAGCAATTGAAGCGTCAACGGCATGATGATCTTTTTGTCGGCGACTGATTCGGTGAGATCGGAATGGGTGATGGTGGTCAACGGCAAATACGGGTAACTGCCGTAGAAATCCATCGGATAGTTGTTGGCATCGGTTTCCATGATGATATTTGAGGTAACGGTGATGCCGTAGTCCGCAGACAGGAAGTCATACAGATTGGGACAGGTGCCGGCATAGTTGGCGAATACGAACAGGTTGCGGCCGAGATTACCGTCGTTATCCAGCCATTCGCGCAGGCGTTTGATCTCGTCCAGCGTGTAGTCCTTGGTGGGGCCGACGATGGCGATCGCACCGGTGGTGTCGCTGATCGTTCCCGCGGTGGTGAAATCCAGCGTCTGGGTGAAGTAGCCGTTGAGCTCATACAGGCTTTTCAGAGTGGCGATGGAATCCTCGTTTTCGCCGTGACCGGTCAGGAACGTAACGGTAATGGTCTTACCGCCGCAGACACCGCTGATGTTCGTGGCAAGCTTTTGCTCAACAAGGGAGGTGACCACATACGAATAGGTGGTGTAATCCACATCCTCTTCGAACAGATCAGTCCAGGAGATCTTGCGGTATACGTTGCCGCACAGGAACAGAATATCCCCGCTGGTGGCCTCGTACTTTTCTTCGTACGACGACGACAGGGTGGGGTTCTTTTCAAGATCGACATAGGAAACGGTGGCCTTGCCGTTGCTTAAGGTCTCGTATTCCTTGGTAAAGAGATAGAACTGGCGAAAAACGGTATTATAGTCTTCGTAGCCACTGCCAAAACTGGGCTCCGAAAAATACTCCTCATCCAAGAGTACCACGATCTCAACTTCCGCCGAAAGCGATTCCGCTAGGGTGCGGCTGTCTTCGGACAAGGTATAGGTCTGGTCGGCGGTGAGGTCCAGTGTCCACGGGAAGCGATCTGCCAAAATGCCGCATACGACGTTGATCAGCACGATCACTGCCGCAACCACTACGGTGATTGCCGTGGCGGTGGCACCTAAACGCAGCTTTCGGTTGGAACGCCAGTTGAGTTTCGGCAAGCTAAGCTTCGGGAGCTTGATAGTTTTCTTTTTCTTAGGTTTCTTTTCGGTCGATTCGGACTCGTCGACCGCTACCTCGGTCACATCGGCAGGGAGAGCCTCCAGCTCGGTTTCCGATTCGTCCGAGTTCTTTTTGATCTCATCAAAGTTACTCATATCGT
>CAYZXC010000048.1:0-10069 GCA_964482275.1 uncultured Eubacteriales bacterium | reverse complement strand
ATGACCTTCAAAGAGCAGTCCTTTGACACGGAGAACAAGAAAGACTTCTCCACTCAGGTTGAAGCGCTCAAAGATTGCGACGTTATCTTCCTGCCCATCTACTACACCGAGGCCGGCCTGATTGCGAAGGCTTGCGTTGCCAAGGGTTGCGATGCCGTTCTGTTCGGCTGTGACGGTCTGGACGGCGTTGCCGATCAGATCGACGAGACGGTTACCAACGAGATCTCCTACATCACGCCCTTTGACGTAAACAGCACCGACGCTGTTCCGAAGGCTTTCGTTGAAGCTTACAAAGCAAAGTACAACGAAACTCCGGACCAGTTCGCTGCCGATGGCTACGATGCGATCTACGCTATCTACAACGCTATGAAGGCTGCTAACATCACCGATGCTGACATTGAGCCGAGTGCTCTGTGCGAAGCGGTGAAGGCGGCGATCACAGATTCTTCCTTCAAGCTGGACGGCGCGACCGGTACGATGACTTGGGATGCCTCCGGTGCTTGCACCAAGGTTCCGCAGATCGTTGCTGTAAACTGATTTTTGCTGTTTCGTCTGACCGGGAGGGCAAAACCCTCCCGGTCAGACTCTTGTCTTTTTCTTGGTTGATTCTTAATCTCTAAGGAGAGAGTATCATGAGTACTATTTTAGACGGCCTCAGCCTTGGTGCGATCTACGCATTGATCGCATTGGGATATACGATGGTGTACGGTATCGCGAAGATGCTGAATTTTGCTCACGGCGATATCATTATGGTTGGCGCATACGCCATTCTTGTTACGTTATCGGTAAGCGGCAACATCCTGGTGGCAGCTCTGATCGCTATTATCATCTGCGCGCTGATGGGCATTGTTGTTGAAAAGCTTGCCTACAAACCGCTGCGAAGCGCTTCTCCTTTGGCTGTGCTGATCACTGCGATCGGTGTCAGCTATTTCTTGCAGGGAACTGCTCAACTTATCTTCGGTTCCAAATCGCAGCCGGTCACCCTGCCGTCATTCGGCAGTATTCAAATTGGAAATTTCCAGGTCGCACTGCGCACCGTGATCACACTGGTGGTAGGTGCCCTGATTATGATTGCGTTAACGCTCTTCGTCAAAAAGACCCGTACCGGTCGCGCTATGCTGGCGGTATCGGAGGACAAGGGTGCAGCACAGCTGATGGGTATTAATGTGAACCGTATTATTATGATCACCTTTGCCATCGGCTCATCGCTTGCTGCCTGCGCCAGTTTGTTCTATTTGATGCAGATCCCGTCTGTCAGCCCCACCTTGGGCGCTATGCCCGGTATCAAGGCGTTTGCGGCAGCGGTTATCGGCGGTATCGGTTCGATTCCCGGTGCGATGATCGGTGGCGTATTGCTTGGCTTAGTTGAAAAGATCACGGCCAGTATTCCGGTGCTCAGCCCGTATACCACGGCAATCGAATTCAGTTTGCTGATCCTCATTCTGCTTGTGCGACCGATCGGTCTGCTTGGCGTGAGAAGAAGAGAGAAGGTGTGATCGTATGGAAACGGTATTAACGAAAAAACGCTCTTCTTTCAAGCTGCATCACCATATCAACTGGATGCTGGTTGCGGCCGCTTTAGTCGTGATGATCGTGCTTAGTGAGGTAGGTGCTTTGCCCCGCGCGACGATCACTCTGCTCACGCGTATTGCGTACAGCATTTTGCTGGCGGTCTCGCTGAATCTGGTCGTTGGTTTTCTGGGCGAACTCAGCCTTGGTCACGCCGGTTTTATGTGCGTTGGTGCGTACATGGGTTGTTATGTAGCCAACCAGTTGCATTCCGTTATAGAAAGTCAGCTGCTTGTACTGATCGTAACGATGCTGGTCGGCGGCTTGGTGGCGGCGTTGTTCGGCTTTGTCATCGGTTTGCCGGCGCTTCGCCTCAAAGGTGACTATTTGGCTATCGCCACGTTGGCGTTCGGCGAGATCGTACGTAACGTCTTCAAGAACCTGCCTTATTTCGGCGGTGCTCAGGGTATGAGCACCAAGACCTATAAACCGGCTTACCTGTTTATTGTTGCGTTTGCGGTCGTGTTGGTTGCCCTGATCCTCATTCAAAATCTCATCCGCAGTAAACACGGCCGTGCCATCACGGCGATCCGCGACAATGAGATCGCCGCGAAAGCCATGGGAATCAACGTTACCTTTTACAAGCTGTTTGTTTTCGTTTTTGCGGCGTTTTTTGCCGGGGTGGCAGGCGTTATTTACGGTCACCTAACTACGCCGATCCTGTATTCCACTTTCTCGTATAACTATTCCATTGAGATCTTGGTTATGGTCGTGCTGGGTGGCATGGGCAATATTACCGGTTCGATCGTTGCCGCAACTTTGATCCCGTATGTGAACTTTGTTTTACAAAACGAGTTGTCGGGTGATCTCGCGGCTCTCAAACTACTCATCTATGCCATCATTCTGATCGTAGCGGTGCTGTTCAATAACGCGCCGATCTTCCGCCCGATCAAGGAAAAACTCGACTTGCGCCGTTTGTTGGAAAAACGGCACACGCCGGACAAGGTGAAAGACGATGCGGCAGCGTGGGATCGCGTGCCAACTAAGATCCGGATGGATGAGTTGTTGTCTGTCGACGTTACTCCGACAAACTATGAACCCGATAAAACGGTAGACGGGGGTGACAAGTAATGGCGGAAACTGTCTTAGAAATCAAGGATCTCGGCATTTCCTTCGGTGGTCTGCACGCGGTACAGCATCTGAATCTCGAAATCAAAAAGAAGCAGCTGTACGGTCTGGTCGGGCCTAACGGTGCCGGTAAAACAACCGTATTTAATATGCTGACAGGCGTATACACGCCCACGACCGGCCGCTTTTACTTGAACGGCGAAGATCTGACCGGTAAATCGCAGGAGGTCATCAACCATAAGGGCATTGCCCGTACGTTCCAGAACATTCGTCTGTTCAACAATATGAGCGTGATTCGCAATGTAATGGTTGGTCTTCACAATCAGCCGGAATACCGGTGCAATCCGTTTACCAGTATGTTCCGTTTGCCGGGCTTCTTCAAGAGCGAGCGCAAGATGCGCGAGCGTGCCAAGGAGATTCTGCGTATCTTCAATTTGGAGGAAGAACGCAATAACCTGTCCTGCAATCTGCCGTACGGCAAACAGCGTAAACTGGAAATTGCCCGTGCACTCGCCACCAATCCGAAGCTGCTCTTGTTGGATGAGCCGGCTGCCGGTATGAACCCTCATGAAACGGAAGACTTGATGAACATCATCCGGTATATCCGCGACAACTTTGATATGACCATTTTGTTGATCGAGCACGATATGAAATTTGTGTCCGGTCTGTGCGACGAGGTCACGGTGTTGAACTTCGGCACGATGCTGGCGCAGGGAACACCCGCTGTAGCGCTCAACGACCCCGAGGTCATCAAAGCATATATTGGAGGTTGATGACATGGCATTATTGGAAGTTAAAGATCTTACCGTGTTTTACGGTGTGATCCAAGCGCTTAAAGGCATCAGCTTTGAAGTCAATAAAGGGGAGATCGTAACTTTGATCGGTGCCAACGGTGCCGGTAAGACCACCACGATGCAAAGCGTGATGGGTTTGATCCCCAGCAAGAGCGGTACGGTTACGTACAACGGTGTGGACATCACCAAAAAGCCGTGCCACAGCATCGTGCATATGGGTATGACACAGGTGCCGGAAGGCCGCCGTGTGTTTCAGGAACTGACGGTTTACGAAAACCTGCTGATGGGCGCCTATACCGAAAAAAGCAAGGCGAAGATCAAGCGGGATATCGAGGAGATCTACGAATGGTTCCCACGTCTTGGCGAGCGTAAAAAGCAAGTTGCCGGCACACTTTCGGGCGGTGAACAGCAGATGCTCGCTATGGGCCGCGCCATGATGAGCCATCCCGAACTGCTGATGCTGGATGAACCCTCGATGGGCTTATCGCCGCTTTTGGTGGACCAGGTGTTTGAGATCATCAAGAATTTCCAGAAAAACGGCACGACGATCCTGCTCGTTGAGCAGAATGCCGGTAAATCGCTGGCGATATCCGACCGTGCGTATGTGCTGGAAAACGGACAGATCGTGTTGTCCGGCAAAGGCGAAGAGCTGCTCAAAAGCGATATGGTTAAAAAAGCCTATCTGGGCGGTTAAGGCAATAAACAAAAGGCGGTGTATCCTATGTGGATACACCGCCTTTTGTGATTCTTGTTATTGAGAAACGCAAACGCCACCGAGGGGACGGATCGACAAGATATGGCACGAGCCTTTCCCGAACACCGCTTCCATCGTTTCGGTAAATTCACCGACAAGCTCCTCCGGCACAAAGTTCTGTGTGGTTCCGCCGAATCCGCCGCCGTGGACACGCCAAGCACCTTTACTATTAAGCACGCGTTGTGCCAACGCCAGTGCGAGCGAGATCTCTTGATGCTCGACAGCAGAGTTCGCATAGATGTTTTGCAGATATTCAAATGAGGAATGTCCGGACTCGATCACAAGCTGCTTAAAGGCTTCAAAGTCCCCCTTTTCAAGTGCGGCAACCTCTTTGCCGACCCGTTGATTATCACCTAAGAAGTGCAGTGCGCGTAGCACCGCACGGTCACCGCATTTGGCGCGCAAGGCGGGGATCTTCGGGAGCAGTTCCTCATAACTCGTTTCGCGCAGGAAGGAAACGCCCAGTTCGTTTGAAACTTTCTTCATTTCGGTCGTAATATCGGCATACTCGTTGGTAAGATCAGCGTGGTTGCCACCGACATCCACGATGCACAGACGATGTCCACTTTGAGCAAAATCAAAGTCAACCGTTTTGATGATCGGTTCACTGGTATTGGCAAAATCAATGGTAATAATCCCGCCAACCGAAGACGCCATTTGATCCATCAGCCCACAGGGTTTACCGAAATGCACGTTTTCCGCGTATTGGGCAATCTTGGCGATCTCGACAGGATCGACAGCACCGTCGTTGAACATATGGCTGAGGATCGTACCCATCAGCACCTCAAACGCCGCCGAGGAGGAAAGACCGGAGCCTTTGAGCACATTAGAGGTCGTATAAGCGCGGAACCCACCGACGGCATATCCTAACTGGCAGAATCGGTCGGCAACACCGCGGATCAGGGAAGCAGAACGGTTGCATTGCGCCTTGTTAACTTCCAGATTCGCAAGGTCAATGACGTCCATATCGTACCCGGCAGACTTTACACGAATGGTCGCTTCCGTCGTCGGTGCAACGACAGCAATAACGTCCAGATTGACGCTGCCCGCCAGTACACAACCGTGGTTATGATCGGTGTGGTTACCGCCGATTTCCGTGCGTCCCGGTGCCGAGAACAGCCACAGATTCTCTTCCTCGCCATACAGCGCGGTATAGCTGTTGACCGCGTCTATGTACCTGTTGCGTTGAGCTTCAACAGCATCTTGTCCGTACAGTTTTATAAAAAGTGCATCAAATGCACCGCTCCTTAGTTTAGAGAGGGTTGTTTGCGTACTGTTCATCGTGATTCCCCCGTTTTTCCGGTTTTTTATATAAGTACATTATACAGAAATAAAAACTTAATTTCAATAAAAAAGTGCAGACTGTGTCAACAGTCTGCAAACTTTTTTGTTAAAACCCTCTGGAAGCACCGCCGCCGCCGAAACTACCTCCGCCACCGCGAAATCCACCGGATCCACCACCACCGAAGCCACCACCGCTATGGTGGTGAAAACCGCCGGAGGGAAAAAAGAAGAAACCGGGGTGGGTGCGTCGTGTGCGGCGCATAGCCGAACTGATAATACAAACGAGAATCAAAAGCACGATAAGTGCGAATGTAGAACCGACTGAGTCATCCTCTAATTCCTCAACGGGCGTATAGTTCGGGTCGGCCTCCAAGCCGTATTCCAGATACACCTCGTTGATAAGCGCGTCATACGCGGCGGATAACCCTTTTGAGAATTCGTCCGCCTCAAAGTAGGGAAGAGCGTAATTGTCGAGAATGATACCGGACTGCATATCCGTTACGGCACCTTCCAAGCCATATCCGACCGAGATGCCGACGTCCCGTTCTTCCATAGCTAAAATCAGTAAGATACCGTTATCGTCTTCTTCATCACCGATCCCCCAGGCACGGCCTAACTGCACACCGTATTCTTGGATATCCGCGCCATCAATGGTATCAAGGGTAACGACCACCACCTGCGCACCGGTTTTTTCGTAGAGCTGAACACCGGCCGCATACATAGTGTTTTCGTCATCAACGTCGATGACGTTCGCGAAATCATTGACAAAGAACCGATCGGTCGGCTCCACAGAAACGGTGAGTGCTGATGCCGAAAACACGGATACCGTAATTATAAGGAATGTAAGAAGGCAACTGGAAAGAGCTTTTTTCATGGCATCAGAACTCTACTGTCGGTGCGTCTAAATCGCTTGCCGGCGCTTCGTACATGGTCTTTTTCTCAAACCCAAACATGCCGGCGAGAATGTTAGCAGGGAATCGGCGGATCTTGGTGTTATATTCCTTTACCGCTTCGTTATAATCCACACGAGCGGTTGCGATACGATTTTCCGCACCCTCCAGTTGATCCTGCAATGCCGTAAATTGCTCACTGGCTTTGAGCTCCGGATAGTTTTCTACGACGACCAACAAACGGCTCAGCGCAGACTCCAGCTCTGCGTTAGCAGCCAAGGCTTCTTCTGCCGTCGTACTGCCGGCAAGCTTGGAACGCGCGTCAGCAAGAGCCGTATAGATCTCCTCCTCGTGTGCAGCATATCCCTTTACCGTGCTGACAAGATTCGGGATCAGATCTGCACGACGCGTCAGCATCGTATCAACGGTTGCAAATTTTTCGTTTGTATTTTCATCTGCTTCGACAAGTCCGTTATAGGATCCCACAAAGATACCGAGTAACAGGCCGACGACAGCAACGATCACAAGAACGATGATAATTGTTTTCTTCTTCATGTGAATGACCTCTTTTCGTTAAGATACTTATATTTTAGCGTATTTTGCAGCAGTTTTCAATATCTTTAAAAGTTTTTTCTCTGCTGCTTATCTTCGCCAGAATCCGCCATCACTTTTCCGTATAATAGGAGGCAAGGGGATGGAACTCATGCCGGTCATATATTTGGATGTACTGCTCGCTGTGAACTGGGTGATCGATTACCTGTTGATATCGGTCACAGCGCGCATTCTGCGTTTGACACCGAAAAGGTGGCGATTGGCACTTGGTGGATTCACCGGAGCATTGAGTGCCTGCTTGATTTTTTTGACAACAGCACCGACACTGTTAGTGTTAGTATTACATTTTTTGAGTGCGTGCATACTGATAAAAGTCGCGTTTCCTTTTTCCAAAATTGCCGTTTTTTTTAAGCAAACTTTCGTTTTTTATGTAATTTCAGCTTTATTTTCCGGTATTGTTTCCGCATTGTGGTCACTCACCGATAGTGAAGCTTTCTACGCTTGCAACGGCGTTGTATATTTTGATATATCGCCGCTGTTGCTGACTCTGTTTGCCGTTATCAGCTATGCGGTGATCTGTCTATACGAGCACGTAACACGAAAGAAACTGCCGCACGGTTACGCGTTCCGACTGCGAATCGATGACGGTAACGGCATTTGTGAGTGCCGCGCCTTGTACGACACCGGGATGCATCTAACAGAACCGTTTTCGGGGAAACCGGTGGTAATCGTAGAGCAGACGGTGATCGAGCCGTACTTGTCTGAGGAACTCAAAGAGGCACTGTGCTGCGCCGCTGTTCCGACAGCATCGTCCGTGTACACGCGCGTGCGCCTCATTCCGTACCGTTCACTTGGAACTGACGGTTTGCTGCCTGCATTTGTGCCGCGGCGCCTGACGATAGGCGCGTATAACCGGACACAGCGAGATATCAGTGGTACTTATGTAGCTCTTTCAAAGAGCTTGGAACGCGGCGAATACCAGGCGCTCGTTGGTGGCGATTCGGTAGGAGGGGGTGAGATGAAGTGAAATGGCTGCAACAATTAAAGCTGCTGATGGGAAGGTTTTTCCCTTTACAGGTAAAAAAGTTGGGCGAGGGTGTCTACTACATCAATGGTGCTGACACCTTGCCGGCTCCGCTGTCCGCACAGGAAGAACGCGAGATACTGAAAAAAGCAGGTGAGGGAAGTGAGGAGGCGAGAGATCAGCTGATCACGCATAATCTTCGGCTGGTTGTGTATATTGCCCGAAAATTTGAAAATTCCGGTGTTGGGATAGAGGATCTGATCTCCATAGGCACGATCGGGCTTATCAAAGCGGTCCGGACCTTTTGTCCGGATAAAAATATCAAGCTGGCAACCTATTCCTCGCGCTGCATTGAAAATGAGATACTGATGTACCTGCGCAAAAACGCGCAGATACGCAATGAACTGTCGATTGACGAGCCTCTCAATGTGGATTGGGACGGCAACGAGCTGCTCTTATCGGATATTTTAGGCAGTGATCCGGATGTGGTAAATCGCGGTATTGAACAAGAGGCGGAGCGGGATCTGCTGCTTGAGTGTGTATCGCATCTGTCGCAACGCGAGCAAACCATTATGCGGCTGCGTTTCGGTATCGGTGGGGAGCAGGAGCATACACAAAAGGAAGTGGCGGATCTTCTGGGGATTTCACAATCCTACATATCGCGTCTGGAAAAGAAGATCATCAAGCGCTTGCGCAGGGATATTGAGCGCGCGGGATAGCTTACAGCTGCTTTTTGATACGGTCCAATGCACCTTTTTCCAGTCGCGATACCTGTGCTTGCGAGATCCCGATCTCGGCTGATACCTCGATCTGCGTCATTCCCTTGAAAAACCGAAGATTCAGGATGCGTTTTTCACGATCATTCAGATTGCGGATAGCTTCCTTGAGAGCAAGCTCATCCAGCCAGTTGGTATCGTCGTTGCCGTCGCCGATCTGGTCCATAACATAAATGGTATCGCCGCCATCGGAATAGATCGGTTCATAGAGTGATACCGGCTCGACGATTGCCTCCAACGCCAGCACGACATCCTCTTTCGGTGCATCCATTTGTGCTGCGATCTCCTCGATCGTCGGTTCGCGGTTCATCCTGTTCATCAGCAGTTCCTTTGCCTGCATAGCCTTATAGGCAGTATCACGCATGCTCCGGCTGATACGAATGGCATTGTTGTCGCGCAGATAACGGCGAATCTCGCCGATTATCATGGGGACGGCGTAGGTGGAAAATCGGACGTTTTGTGAGATGTCGAAGTTGTCTATGGATTTGATAAGTCCGATACAACCTACCTGGAACAGGTCATCCAAATTTTCACCGCGCTGTGTAAAGCGCTGAATGACACTGAGAACGAGGCGTAGGTTACCGTTGACCAGTTCTTCACGAGCTTGTTTGTCACCATCCTTCGTACGTTTCAAAAGTGCCATCTTTTCCCGTTCACTTAACACCTTCAACGTTGAGGTGTTGACACCGCAGATCTCCACCTTGTTGTACAAACCGCCGGTCACTCCCTTATTTTGTAGGTATATTGAGTATGGTCTGCTTTTAATAAAGGAATTCAGTAAAAGATTGGAAACCGTACATTTTTCCAAAGCACGGCGCATAAGTATGATGTCATAGGAGTGATGGTAATGGTTTGCAGAATAACGGACATGCACAACAAAGAGGTTATCAACATTTGCGACGGTATGCGACTCGGCCGTGTGGACGATGTCGAGGTGGATACCTGTACCGCTCAGTTGATCTCGATCGTGATTTACGGGCGTTCAAAGTGTTTGGGCGTATTCGGACACGAGGATGATATCGTCATTTGTTGGAAGGAGATCGAGGTAATAGGGGAGCATACGATCTTGGTCAATCATCCCATGTCGTTATGCGGGCCTGAATCGTGCAAAAAACACCGACGCAGCGGTATTTTGAACGGTATTTTCGGAAACTGAAAAAAATTTCTTTTTTTTGAAAAAACTCTTGCTATTTTTATGTGGCTGTGGTACAATATCACGGCAAAATGCATACGGGTATCCTTGCTCCGGCGGTGTCGTTTATGCGATTCCGGAGATGCGGTCAAAAAAACTGTCTTTGACCGACAGATCCCGTAGAGGTGAAAACCAAGGAGGATTTCTAATGTCAGTCGTATCCATG
>CAYZXC010000047.1:0-10166 GCA_964482275.1 uncultured Eubacteriales bacterium | reverse complement strand
CCGCATTTCGGTGATCGACTGTCCCGCCTGGGATAAGGTGGCGCGTGCGGTCGCCTCCACCTGGAAAGGGTGCTTAGTATCGCCGTATCTGATGGTGCAGTGCTCCGACTGTCGCCACTACGGCCGCATCTCGGATAAGGTGTATCGGTTCTCGGCGATGGATCTGACCGCTGAAGAACGCGCGACCATTCACGGTCACAACGAGCGTATCCGCTTGGAAGCGCTGTACCGGTCGGTGGAGTTCTTCATTCGACTTATTAAACAATGCTAAAAAAAGGCAAGAAAGCGATTGCTTTCTTGCCTTTTTACGATTACCAGAGCTCGGCGTACAGGCGGGTAACCTCCTCCGCCGTGGGAGTGCGGGGATTGGTGGCGGTGCAGGCATCCTCCAGCGCCGCGCGCACCATTGACGGGATCTGCTCGAAATATTCTTCCTTGGTACAAAGCCCCGTTTCCGAGATGGACAGCGGCATATCCATTTCCTTCATCATAAACTGTGTCCAGTTGGATAATGCGCGAACCGTCGTGACGATGTTGAAGTTCTGCAGTCCCAGTGTACGCGCGACCGTCGCGTATTTCCGCACGTGCTTGGGGTAGTCCACCTTTAAGCGACTGTATTTGTTAATGTCACTGTTGTATTCAATGATGTGCGGCAACAGCATCGCATTGGCACGGCCGTGCGGGATGTGAAAATGCGAACCGAGCTGGTGCGCCATACCGTGGTTGAGACCGAGTGAAGCCGTATTAAATGCTAAACCGGCAAGGCAGGATGCCACGTGCATTTTCTGGCGGGCGTGGGTATCGTTGTTATCCAGATACGAGCGCAGAAGGAACGAGCCGACGATCTCGATCGCCTTTTCTGCAAGCGCCGCGGAGAACTCCGTGTTGTTGGTGCTGACATACGATTCCAACGCGTGCGTAAACACATCCATACCGGTGTCGGCGGTGATCTGCGGCGGAACCGATTTGACCAGTTCCGCATCCAAGATCGCCTCGTCCGGCAGCATAGAATCGCTGACAAGCGGGATCTTGCGTTGCTTTTCGGGATCCGACACCACCGAAAACGAGGTGACCTCGGTACCGGTACCGCTGGTAGTGGGAATGGCGATAAGCGCGGGGCGCGCATACGAGGGCTCCAGTTGCATCGACACCTCGCGAATGGCCTTTGCCGAATCAATAGCCGAGCCGCCGCCGACCGCGATGAGCACATCCGGCCGCTGCTGCAACACCGCTTGCGCACCGAGACCGATCTTTTCCAATGGCGGATCGGGCACGACATCGTCAAACACCTGCCAGGAAACACCGGCTTGCTGCAAACGCACGGTGAGCAGGTGGATCAACCCACTGTTCACCACGAATTTATCCGCGATCAGCAGCGCATTGCGGTAGGGAATGTCCGCCAGACGGTCCAGCGAATTTTCGCCGAAATAGATCTGTGTTTTGATATCGAAGTGTTTCATATCTTGCTCACCGCCTCTTGCTCCCCACTATACCATAAGAGAGTCGAACTTACAATGGTTTTCGCCGCGTTTTTTTGCCCGTATTGCCGCAAATTTTTCACCATACGGCAAGTATGCCGAAAAAATTGTTTGTTATCCGGACAAAAAGCCGACAGGCGAAAACTGCTTCGCACCTATGGGCGGAGATTTTTGTGAGATTTTTCTGTTTGCGGCAGCAGGCAGGCTGACGCCTGACAAGGACAAAAACGGGAAAATCGCCAAAAAGATCGCCCATAGGCGTTGTGGGGTTCGGCTCCCTTATGGTATTACCAACTTTCTAAAGGATTGTCAACAAATTATCAATCTTTTGCTGTGTTTTTCAGCCCCCCGTCGTTGACTTTTAGGGGGTGGTGTGGTACACTGCTGTTAACAAAATATTCCTTATGAAAGGGTGCTTCGGTAATGAAAATTTTAATGATCGGTGCACATCAGGACGATGTTGAGTTCCGTGCCGGCGGTCTGGCACACAAGTATGTCCAAATGGGCTACGAGGTTCGCTTTTTAAGTATGACCAACGGCTGTGGCGGCCATCACATTATGACGCCGGCGGAAACCACCGTGCGACGCGCCAAGGAATCTGCCGCAGTTGCGAAGCTGCTCGGCGTTCGGTACGACCAATGGCAGGATATGAACGACTGCACGCTGATGCCCACGCTCGAAAACCGTCGCCGTTTGATCCGCTACATCCGCGAGTTTTCTCCGGATCTCATTATTGCGCACCGTTCCAACGACTATCACGCCGACCACCGTGCGGCGGGTATTCTGGTTCAGGACGCCTCGTATATGCTGATCGTGCCGCACGAATGCCCCGACGTGCCTGCGATGAAGGACACCCCCGTCATTATGTATTATGAGGACTCTTTCAAGGATCCCGATTTCCACGCTGACATTGTGCTGGATATGGACGCTGAAAATGATCTCAAGCTGCAGATCGCGCACCTGAATGTGTCACAGGTGTACGAATGGTTGCCGTTCACCAAGGGATACGAAGCCGAGGTGCCGGAGAGTGATGCCGAACGTTTTGAGTGGCTCAAAGGTCCGTACAAAATCACCCCCGAGTCCACCGACGAAGAAATCCTCAGTGCCAGTCGCGGCGGCAGCGGATACGATCTCCGTAACGCGCAAACAGCTTCTCGTTTCCGCAAAGAATTGATTGAGCGGTACGGCGAGGAGCGCGGCTCCAAGGTTCGCTATGCCGAGGCGTTCCAGTTGTGCCCGTACGGCGGCGCTCTCACAGAAGAGCTGAATAAAAAGCTTTTCTCCTTCTAAATAGCTTTGGAGGAATACCTATGATTTTTAACGATTTAGACCGCATCGTCTTTGCCGGTGATTCGGTCACCGACCGCGGCAGCCAGTGCCCCGTTGGGGAAGGGTTGGGTGACAATCTCGGCCACGGCTATGTCCGTATGATCGAAAATCTGCTCGCCGCTTGCTATCCGCAACTGCGCATTCGCGTTACCAATTCCGGTATCAGCGGCAACACCGCTCGTCATCTGTTGGAACGGTTTGACCGCGACGTCGTATCCTTAAACCCGGATTGGGTGTCCATCTGCATCGGTATCAACGACGTGTGGCGTCAATTTGACTGTCCCGCTATGCCGAACACCTGGGTGTTGCCCGACGAGTACCGTTCTAATGTGGAAAAGATGATCCTTGCTGTCAAGGATACTGTCAAGGGTGTGTTTATCCTCTCCCCCTATTATATCGAGGACAGCCCCCACGATGCGATGCGCAACCGCATGATCGAATATGTCGATATCTGTCGGGAACTGGCAGAAAAGCACGGTTGTGTCTTCGTGGATTTTCAAGCGATGTATGAACGCTATCTGAAGCACCGTCATTCCTGCTCTATCGCGTGGGATCGTGTGCACCCCAACGAAATGGGCGCTATGATGATGGCAAAAGAATTCTTAAAGCATTGCGACTTCGATTACGAGACTATGTAACACAAGAACCGCTCAACGGCTGTTGAGCGGTTCTTTTATGCTATGTTCCATGGCTTGATAGATGTGATGGCACTCATCCGCTGTGCAGGAATGGAGTGTCCGTTTTTTCGGCAATCCCCACACGTCAAACAGACGCGGGCCGATCCATTCGTGGTAGCCGCACGGCTCGGCGCATCCCTGTAAGATCGACAGTGCCGCCACGCGCGGCGGCATAAAAATGACCTTCATCGGATGCTTGATGAGCGCGAAGATCCATTTCGGATAATGTGCCGTGATATTGGTGAATGTGATACCGGGGTGACAAACCGACAGTGTCGCCTCCGTTTCCTCTCGGAACAGTTCATAATGAGAAAACATCACGTACCGCTTGGCGTTGCCGTATACCAGTGACGCCTTGCGGCGGGTCGCAAAATCAACGTCCGCCGCATCGGCTTTGGAATACCGATGCGCGATACTGCCGACGACGATCACCCGTCCACCGCGCTGTCGAAGCTGCGGCAGCAGTGCCTTCGTCATATAATACGGCGCGATCGCGTTGATCCCAAAGACGTTGTCGTACCCCTCAGGCGTGGTATAACGCGGAATGCTATACGCACCGGCGTTGTGGATAAGAATATCCACCGGCAACCGCCGGAGCTCCTCACACGCCGCTTTGACCGACGTCATATCGTCCAAGCTCACGCGAATGTGTTGCAGAACGGCGTTGGAAAATTCCGCTCGAAGTGTCGCTCGCAACGCGGCGGAGCGCTCCGGCGAGCGATCCAGCAAGATCAGCGACGCACCGGATGCCAGCAGTAAGCGGCACAGCTCTCTGCCGATCCCGCCGGTCGAGCCGGTAATCGCCACGGTTTTCCCGCCGAGATCGATCGCCTGTTTGGTAAGCCATGTCTTGATACGCATCCGTTTCACCTCTACGGTCATATCATAACAAGCGGCACGACATTCGTCAAGGTCATCGCCTACCGCGTCTGTAAAAACGCACCGATACGGTCGATCGCATGCGCCAGTTCTTCCGCTTTTGGCAGCATAACAAGTCGGAAATGATCCGGCGCATCCCAGTAAAAGCCACTGCCCGGAACGACTAAAATATGTTCTTCTTCCAACAAAGCGGCAGCGAACTGTTTATCGCTGTCGAAACCGTAGCGCGTAAATTCCACGCGCGGGAACAGGTAAAATGCCGCCTTATTGGCAACATAGGATGCCCCTTCTATGCGATCAAGCGCTTGACAAGTCGCCGTGCGTTGCCGCATCAGCCGATCGTCGATCATAGCCTTTGTATAAGCCGTATCGGCAAGGGCAGTGGGAACGATCAACTGCATCAACGCATTGGAGCACAGTCGAACGGAGGCAAGCGTTGTCAAGGCACGGTTGATCGGCTCCGTTTGCGTACGCGGGCCGCTGAGCACCAGCCACCCGCACCGCAAGCCGCACAGGCAATGCGATTTGGACAGACCGTTCATCGTGACGATCGGTATATCGTCGCACAGCGAAGCAACCGAGGTATAGGTGCCGCCGTCCACCATTAAGCGATCGTAGATCTCGTCCGACCAGATCGTCAGACCGTGTTCGCGCGCCAAGCGGATGACCTCCTGCAGCAAGGTGTCGCCGTACACCGCACCGGTCGGATTGTTGGGATTGATCAACAGGATCGCACGCGTTCTCGCCGTCACCTTGCGCCGCATATCCGCCATATCGGGACACCAATCGGCTAGCTCGTCACACCGATAAAACACCGGCTTTGCTTTCGCCATTACGATCTGATTGACCCACAACGAATAGCACGGCATGGGAACCAGCACCTCGTCCCCCTCATTGAGCAGCACCGTCGTGAGCATCGCGGCGATCTCACTGACACCGTTACCGATAAACACGTCGTCCGCTTCGAGCCCCTGTATACCGCGGGAAAGATGGTAATCGCGGATCGCTTCCCGTGCCGCTGTCATACCGCGCACGTCGCAATACCCCAACGCTTTTTCGGCATTCTCCTCGATGCACCGCTTCACACTGTCCGGCATTTTAAACCCAAACGTGGCAGGGTTACCGGTATTCAACTTCAACACCTTTTCCCCTTGCTTTTCCAGTTCCAGCGCACGGTAATAGGTTTCACCGCGGATATCCGAATGAACATCCGCCATCACTTTTGACAAGACCACGGTCGCACCACACCTCTCGAAAATTCTCTCTTGATTATAGACCGCTCATCGTATATAATCAAATATATATATAAATATGATTTTCATAACCGTACACTTATGGGGGTGCGTTATGTTTCAGTATGCAGACTATATCTATGAGATCTACAAGGCCGGCAGTTTTACGGCGGCGGCACGCAATTTGTTTATATCGCAACCGGCGTTGAGTGCCACTGTAAAAAAGGTTGAGCAGCTGCTGAACGTCCAGCTGTTTGATCGGCAAACGTCGCCTTTGTCCCTCACCCCGGAGGGGGAAGCGTACATTCGTGCGATCGAGGAAATGCGCCGTACCCGTCAGAATTTTCAGAATTATCTTGCGGATGTGTCAGCGGTGCGTGTGGGGAGCGTATCGGTCAGCAGCGCGATGTTTATCTCTTCCTTCGTGTTGCCGAACATTATCACAAACTTTGCAAGCGCTTATCCGAATATTCGTGTCAGTGTTACCGAATCCAATTCCAAGGATCTGGAAGCGATGCTGATTGCCGAGAAAACCGATCTGCTTCTTGACTATCAGTTCGATGACAGCGCGATCGTTAAGACACCGCTTCTGCAGGAACAAGTACTGCTCTGTGTACCGGCTGACTATAGCATCAACGATCGGCTGCGTGACCTTGCTCTCGCCGCTGCCAATATACGTGCCGACCGTCATTTACACACGCCGGCAGTCTCGCCGGAGATCTTTGCCGAAGAGCCCTTTATCCTGCTCAAGACCGGAAACGACATGCGCACCCGCGCTGACGCGTTGTGCCAGGAACACGGATTTTCGCCCCGTTCCGTTATGCTGCTGGATCAGCTGTTGACCTCGTATAACGTTTCGCATTCCGGCATGGGAATTGCCTTTGTCACCGACACGCTCGTGAAAGCCGTTCCCGAAACCGACCGTCTGTGTTTTTACAAGGTGGACGGCACCGCCGCCAAGCGCACTCTGTATATCGCATACAAGAAAAACCGTTACCTTAACCGCGCCGTGAGCTCTTTCATCGAAACCGCCAAGGATGTTTACAAGTAACAAAGAGCCGAAGCATTGCTTCGGCTCTTTGTTACTGTTTATCAGAATGCGCTGTCAAAATCCTGCTGATTATCCACAAAAGAAAAGGTCAACGAAATGGTGTTGCTTTCCTCCGGCTGTAAGAACGGCAGCAAGCCCTGCTCGCGCTGCTTGCAACGGGGACTCGGATTGACGTTACCGGGCTCAATACCCAGCACGTAATCGCGTCTGCCCATCATCTTCCATTCGGTCATACAGGGCAGTTCTTTTTTGTCATACGAATATACCACACCGGCATCGATATCGGCGTTGTAGATGCCCGCGTGCACCTTGCCGTCCTTCTGCTCGATCATATCGAAGAAATAGCAGCGCTCCTCATAGCCTGCCTGGGGCTCTTCCATCACCAGCGCGGTATCAATATGATCCTTCGCGCCCTGTGCGTTCGCCCAGATGCGGGTGTGCGGGATGCGCACCACGCTGTTCTCACTGAGCAGCGGATAGCCCATATTGCAGTGATACAGCACACAGAACGGCGCTACCTTATCGCCTTCGTTCGTGACGGTGTCGGTCACCGTGAACGTATCCTCGGTATACGAGACCGTGTACACGCGCTGCAGCACCATACGGCGGCCGAAGATCACACCGTCGCGCACGGTGGTCTTGATAACCAGACCGTCGTCGGTCTCCTCAATACCGCACAGCTGTGCCGGCACGTGACTGATCGAGCCGTGCAGCGGCACCTGCTCGCCGTCATCCTCACACGGACCGCCGGCACCTTCGAAGCCGCAGGTGGTCATAAAACCGGCGGTGAAGGATTTTAAGAAGCCCATCCCCTCCGGCACACGGAATGCGGGGGCCACATTGCCGCAGGGCGACATATAGGCCATATTCTTGCCTTTATAGATCACGCGGTTCATATCCGCACAGCGATCCAACGAGATCCACAGCTCCAAGCCGAGGCCGTTACGCACGTACAAAAACCGCATACCGTCGCCCTTACCGCCCTGCAGGCGGTATACCTCAGCGCCGCGCGCCTGCAACGGATGACCAACATAGTATTTCATTGAAATACCCCCTTATTCGTAAATCGGGAATTGCTCACAAAGCGCCACGACCTCACGTGTCACGCGCTCTTTAGTGCCCTCGAAATCGGTTGCCACATCACGGATCCACGCCGCGATCTTTTTCATTTCCTCTTTGCCGAAGCCACGGGAGGTCACCGCGGGAGTGCCGATACGCACACCGCTTGTGACAAACGGGCTTGCCGGATCGTCGGGGATCGCGTTCTTGTTGACGGTGATGTGCACCTCGTCCAAACGGTGCTCCAGTTCTTTACCGGTGACACCCATCGAACGCAGGTCTAACAGCATCAGGTGATTATCCGTACCGCCGGACACCAGATCGAAGCCCTGTTTCACAAGCTCTTCCGCCAACATCGCGGCATTGTCCACGATGTTTTTCTGATAGGTCTTGAATTCATCGGTGAGTGCTTCGCCGAGCGCGACGGCCTTTGCCGCGATGATGTGCATTAAGGGGCCGCCCTGAATACCGGGGAAGATCGCCTTGTCGATCTGCTTGGCGAACTGCTCACGGCACAGGATCATACCGCCGCGGGGACCGCGCAGCGTCTTGTGGGTGGTGGTGGTCACGATATCGGCATAGGGTACGGGACTCGGATGCAGACCCGCCGCCACCAAACCGGCGATGTGCGCCATATCCACCATCAGATACGCGCCGACCTCGTCCGCGATCTCACGGAATTTCGCAAAATCAATGGTGCGCGGATACGCACTTGCGCCCGCGACGATCAGCTTCGGCTTGCATTCCAGCGCTGTTTTGCGCACGGCATCGTAATCGATGCGCTGGGTATCGGAGCTCAGCGCATACGGCACGGCGTTGAAATACATACCCGACATATTCACGGGAGAACCGTGAGTCAGGTGGCCGCCGTGTGCGAGATTCATACCGAGGATGGTATCGCCGGGCTTAAGCAGTGCAAAATACACCGCCAGATTGGCATTCGCGCCGCTGTGCGGCTGGACATTCGCGTGCTCCGCGCCGAACAGCTTCTTGGCACGGTCGCGGGCAATGTCCTCCACGATATCGACGCACTCACAGCCGCCGTAATACCGCTTGCCGGGATACCCTTCCGCATATTTGTTCGTCAGGACACCGCCCGCCGCCATCAATACGGCTTTGGACACGATGTTCTCCGACGCGATCAGCTCAATGTTGTGCTGCTGACGAGAAAGCTCCGCCGCACACGCCGCGTGCACTTCGGGGTCAAACTGCCCCAGCTCTTCAAAAAAATTCATGAAACGACCTCCCTTTTGAAAAAGTATACCACAAACCCTTGTGTTTGCAAAGAGAAAAGCGTATAATTGTTAAAAATATTTGCACATTTTCCAAAAAAGGAGGCGTTTTCGTGAAAACCGTTACGGTGGGAAAGAACGATGCCGGTCAGCGCGTGGATAAGTTTTTGACCAAGACCTTTCCGTCGTTGCCGGTATCTATGATGTACAAGTACATCCGACAAAAGGATATCAAGCTCAACGGTAAGCGTTGCCAGATCGCCGACCGCGTTTGTGAGGGCGATATCATCGCCGTATACGCACCGGACGAGTTTTTGACGCCCGCCGCCTCCAAATACGAGTTTCAGTATGCGGGAACCAAGCTGGACATCGTATATGAGGACGAAAACATCCTTCTGCTCAACAAGCCGGTGGGGCTGCTCGTCCATCCCGACGAAAACGAATACCGCGACACGCTCATCTTCCGTGTACAGCGGTATCTGTACGAAAAGGGCGAGTATCAGCCGGATCGGGAGAACAGTTTTGTGCCGGCTCTTGTCAACCGCATCGATCGCAACACCTGCGGCATCGTGATCGCCGCCAAAAATGCGGCGGCACTGCGGATCTTAAATGAAAAGCTCCGGAAACGAGAGATCGAAAAATATTATCTGTGCATCGTACACGGGCGTATGGAAAAACCGGAAGATACCCTGCACGGCTATCTGGAGAAAAACGAATCCCAAAACCGTGTATACATTTCCGAGCGGCAGGCGCGCGGTGCGCGTACCATCGCCACCCGCTACCGCGTGCTTAAGGAGCACGACGGGCTGTCCCTTTTGGAAATTGAACTGCTCACCGGCAGAACACACCAGATCCGCGCACATCTTGCCTCCATCGGGCATCCGTTGCTCGGTGACGGCAAGTACGGCACCAACGCACTGAACAAAGGAACCGGCTTTACCAAGCAAGCGCTGTGCTCCTATCGCCTCAAGTTTGCTTTCGAAAGTGACGCTGAAGAGTTGCAATATCTAAACGGCAAAGAATTCAAGCTCGACTCGGTCTGGTTTGCTGATGAATTTTAACACAAAAAAGCACCGCCTACAGCGGTGCTTTTTGTGTTTAGTCCTTGCGTTCCTCGCCCCAGAAGAACAGAGCGACGGTGCCGGGGCCGGTGTGACTGCCGATGGTGGTGCCAATATCGTTGATGAGAACCTTTCCTTTAAGGTTCGGGAAGCGCGCTTCCACCAGAT